>JBPYDQ010000625.1:0-10167 GCA_051986135.1 Terriglobales bacterium
CAGCGGCGATCAGGATTCGCGAGATCATCATTTTCGGCTCCGATGCCGGCTGTATGGAGGGGGATCTGGGCATGGACATGCGTTGATCTTCATGACGGCGGCGTATCTCCATCATGGGCCCGCTCCTTTCGAACGCCATGCCGACCCCCGATGACCGTCGAGAGCGGCCTCAGGCAAACAACCACACCACCCAAAAAATCCGTTTCCATCGGTTGTACAGGCTATGCGCATTGGTATCGTGACATAAATCAGCCTGGAATCCGGCTGCATGCTGCCTCAGCCATCACGTACGAAATTGATTGTGGAGCAGTCTACTTCTCCCAGTGGCCGGTTTCCACTGCGGGTGACGAATTCTGTCGGGATGGGCCCAGCCTTCTCCACCGGGGCTTTGCGGCGGTTTGCTTGTAAGTCGTTGAGGTACCGCGTCCCCGCCACGTCTAACGCCAAAGTGCTATTATCCATCAGGTGACCTTTCTGCCAGTGGAAAAAGGTGTGGAAGGAAACCCTTAGGCGTACCCCTTCGTCTGAACAGTAGAGACTCCGTTCACACTTGTGGCCATAAAACTCAGGATTCGGGGGCGGAAAGGGAACTCCCACCATAGCACCCGGTTGGTGCGCGGTGACCCTGTCATCCGCGCCGCGCTCTTGCTATTTGTAACCCTATCGATCCTGGTGGTTGGTTTTTTTTCCTACTTCTACGTCAAGTATGACCGGATTATCGAGAAGCGATTTAAGGGTCCGGTCTTCAGTACCTCGGCGCTTATCTACGCTCGGCCCCAAGCGGTTCGGCTGGGGGAGAAGTTCGAAGGCAAGCAGATTGCGGCCTTGTTGCGACACGCCGGTTACTCGAGCAGCCAGGGCGAATCGCAACTGGGCACCTACCGCCTCGAAAAAGACGCCATCGAGATCACACCCGGCCCACAGTCCTATCACAGTCCTGATTCGGCAACCATTCAATTCAGAAACGGAGAAGTTGAGAGCATTACCAGCAAATCCGGCGAGTTGGGAGCGTACGAACTCGAGCCAGAGCTGGTAACTTCTTTGTTTGACGCCGAACAAAGATCCAAACGAACACTGGTCAAATACAAAGACATCCCCAAGACTATGGTGGACGCGGTCATCGCGATTGAGGACCGCCGCTTCTTCCAACACGGCGGGGTTAACTTCGTGAGGCTTGCCGAGGCCACCTGGGTCGATCTGACTCACCAAAAGCACGAACAAGGTGGTTCCACTATCACTATGCAGCTCTCACGCGCCTTCTTCTTGACCCCGGAGAAGACGGTCAAGCGCAAATTGATCGAGATGCTGATCGCGGTCGAACTGGAGCGTAAGTTCAGCAAGGAACAGATTTTCGAGTTCTACGCCAACCGCGTGGATCTGGGCCAGCGGGGTTCGTTCGCCATCAGCGGATTTGGCGAGGCAGCCCGCGCTTACTTCAACAAGGACCTGAAAGACATCACCCTGCCGGAAGCCGCCTTACTGGCGGGACTGATTCAAGCCCCCAGCTATTTGTCTCCCTATCGCCATCCGGAGCGCGCGCTCGATCGTCGCAATATCGTACTCGACAGCATGGTCGAGACCCATGCCATCACACGCGGACAGGCAGACAAGGCCAAAGCAACCGCCCTGAGGCTTGCTCCTCCGAACGTAGAGGCCAGCGATGCTCCCTACTTCGTCGATCTGGTGCGAGATAACTTGAACAGCAAAGTCAGCGAACGCGAGTTGAACGAGCAGTCCTACCGCATATACACGACTCTCGATCCTGAATTGCAGCAGGACGCGGCTCAGTCGGTGGAAAGCGGCATGACGCTGGTTGATGATCAGGTCAAAAAGCTGCGGACGCGTAGGGTAAAAATCGGCACCGGCAAGAAGGCAAAAGTCGAGACGCGAGTGAAGCCGGGACCGGACGCGCAAGTCGCACTAGTAGCTATCGACCCGCATACCGGAGCAGTCCTGGCCCTCGTCGGCGGACGCAATTACGGATGGAGTCAGCTTAACCACGCGGTCGCAAAACGTCCCACAGGATCCATTTTTAAGCCCTTCGTCTACGCCGCCGCGATGAATACGGCTTTAAACCCCGTAACAACACCCGACGGGCAGGCGGCTGTCTTTACTCCCGCTTCGATCGTGCAAGATCAGCCTACAACTTTTGCCTACGGCGACCAGATTTACGAGCCGCGCAACTACAAGGAGGAATACCACGGCGACGTGACGGCGCGCTACGCTCTGGCGATGTCTCTTAACAATGCCACGGTCAAACTGGCCGAGGGAGTCGGCTATGACAAAGTCGCTGATTTGGCGAAGGCTGCAGGTATTACTTCGGTAAAGGCCACCCCGGCAATGGCGCTGGGTGCCTACGATGCCACTCCCCTGGAGATGGCAGCGGCTTACACGATTTTTGCCAACGGTGGTGTTCGCCTGTCGCCATTTCTGGTGAACTCGCTTCGCAACGCAAACGGTGATGTGGTCGAAAATTTCACCACTGATCAGAAGCAAGTGCTCGATCCGCGGATAGCCTACGTCATGACTGACATGATGGAAGGCGTGATCAATAACGGTCTCGGTTTTTCCGCCGTGCGCGGCCGCGGATTTGAGGCACCCGCCGCAGGTAAGACGGGCACATCGCATGACGGCTGGTTCGCCGGTTATACCAGCAACTTACTCTGCATCGTTTGGGTTGGTTTCGACGATTACAGCGATCTACGTCTGAGTGGCGCCCAAACGGCAGCACCCATCTGGGCCGATTTCATGAAGAAAGCGATCAAGCTGCCCGAGTACGCGGACATGAAGGCCTTTACCGAGCCGAGTGGGGTTGTCGATGTGCAGCTGGATAAGTCCACCAATCGGGTGGCAACCCCGGCATGTCCTGAGACTTATACCGCTGCGTTTGTGGCTGGCACCGAGCCGCGTGACACTTGTGACCAAGCCAATGGAGTCAAAGGGTTCTTCTCACGTATCTTCGGCATCGGAGGGGATAAGCCGTTGCCGCCCTCTCCGTCACAGCCAGGCACCGCCGGGGCTGATGCGAACATCGCCCCAGAAAAGAAAAAAGGTTTTTTTGGCAAAATTGCAGGTATCTTTAAAGAAGACAAGTCGTCTAAATCGTCTAACCAGCCGGGCAACTCGACCGACGGCCAAACGCACTAGACGCGCGAACTGAGTTGCCGTCTGCCGTGCTGGCGAGGGAGGTACCGTCATGCGAGGCGTGATTGGGAGTCTTCTCAGATTTGTCTTGCTGGTCTCGCTTTCCCTGTTTTCAGCCAATGCGCAGTTTCACCCGCCGGACCACGTACAGGTGGACCCCCTGGTACGCACCATTGGACCACCGCCCCCGGACGCAACCGCCGAGCAACTGGAGACTACCGGGGATCAGCTGAGGGCCCGCAAGGCTTATCTGGAGTCTCTTGACTACTTTCGGGCCGCGTTGAATAAGGGGACCAGCGCCCAGATCTACAACAAGATGGGCATTGTTGAACTGCAAACATTTCACCTGGCTGATGCTAAGAAAGACTTCGAAAGGTCGATCAAGCTTGACAAGAAACAAGCCGACGCACTGAACAACCTTGGCGTGGTCTATTACGAAGGAAAGAACTTCGGCAGGGCGATCAAGTACTACAAAAAAGCTATCGCAATGCGAGCGGAGATGGCGTCGTACTATAGCAATCTGGGAGCAGCACTATTCTCGAAAAAGGAGTTTGAGAAGGCAACTGAAGCCTACGCTAAGGCGCTCGAACTTGATCCGGAGATTTTCGAACGAACCTCGCGTACCGGGGTAGCCGCACAGCTTCCATCACCCGAAGACCGAGCCCGCTATGAATACGTAATGGCCCGCCTCTACGCGAAAATGGGTCGCACCGACGACTCGTTGCACTGCCTGCGCAAGGCTATGGAGCAGGGCTACAAAGACATTAATATGGTGTATAAGGACGCCGAATTTTCCCTTCTTCGAAAGGATCCTCGATTCATCGAGTTAATGGCCGCGAAACCTCCGGCGATCCCGGAATGATGTTTGTAAGTAAATGATTTACAAGCACTTCTCAAAAGTTCTCAAAATTTTTAAAAAGCGGCGAGACTTTTTCCCGCACGCGGGTTAGATTAAGGCAAACACTCCTGAAAACAACAGGGTGAGTAAGGAGAAAAATCCCACCGATTGCCGACCCGAGCACGCCCCAAGCAAAGGCAATCGGTGGGGCAGTTTTTTTCGGGTGAGGGTTTAGGCCAGCAGCGGTCAGCTTCTGGAACAGCTCTGTGACTGACAGATTCCGACCAAGTGAAAAATCTGCTGTCAGCCAATCCACCGCGTCGCTGGCGACGCAGTAAGCGACCGAGTCCTGCTGAGGCACACACTGCCAATCGCTAACTAAGTGCCGCTCTTTCCGGGGCTTCGCTCAGAGATGTACTCCTCGACAACTTTCTTCCACTTCCCTTGCGCCTTCAGGATGTATTCGACCGCATCGCGCAGTGCGCCATCGCCGCCAGCATGATCGGTAATAAAATGGGCCTCCCGCTTAACCTCTTTCCTGCCATTTGGAACGGCGACCGCGAGTCCGCAATTGCGCATGACTGGTAGGTCTATGACATCATCGCCGACATACGCAGCCTGCTCCGCCCGTAGACGCTCCTTTTCAAGGATTTCCCCGAAAACAGCGAGTTTGTCCTGGATACCCTGGTGTAAATGATCCAGCCGAAGGTCCCTGGCGCGGATAGCGACAGTTTCTGAAATTCTCTTGGTGATCGCCCCCATTTTGATTCCCGCTAACCGGGCCAGGGAGATGGCGGTTCCATCATGCGCGTTGAATCCTTTGGCCTCAATGTAGTCTTGGCTTATCAGTCCGAAGCCGCCGTGTCCGCTATGTTTGGCTGCCTGTTCCTGGGTCGGTTGTTGAATCCCGGCCGGGGCGGGAAGGACCCAAATCTTCCCGTCGGTAAGAACCCCGTCTACATCGAACAAAATAAGCTTGATCTTCTTGGCCCGCTTCTTAGACATGGGCGGATTCTAGCATTCGGCAGGAGGCATTCAAGCTGGTGGCAGATGCTTCCCTGGAGGCGTCCGGATTCTCGCTTCCCTCACGATTCCTTCAAGAGATTCGAGATAGCAGGATCGGGAGCGCCTCAATGGGCGAACAATTTGCGAAACTACAATTTCTGAGTAGAATTAGTTTATGTCGCCGCAGGCGCCCTCTGAGATTCCGAACTCGCTGGAGTGGGCGCATCCGCTCGTGCAGGACTGGTTTGTGCGCCGCTTCTCGACTCCTACCGAACCGCAGGAGCAGGGGTGGCCACATATTCTTCGAGGACGCACAACCCTGATTTCAGCGCCTACCGGATCGGGTAAAACCCTGGCCGCGTTTCTCGCCTGTATCGATCGGCTGGTTCGGAAGGCTCTTGCCGGTGATCTCCAGGACCGAACCGAAGTCCTCTATATATCTCCGCTAAAGGCTCTGGGTAACGACATTCAGAAAAACTTGGAAGTGCCTCTGGGGGAAATCCTCGAAATGGCGGGCGAGCGTGGACTGCTAATGCCGCCCATTCGCACTGCCGTCCGTACCGGAGACACGCTTATGCATGAGCGCCGGGCCATGCTCAAACAACCGCCGCATATTCTGGTGACCACGCCCGAGTCGCTCTACATTCTGCTCACCGCGGAGAAGAGCCGTGCCGTTCTGCGTGATGTGACAACCGTGATTGTCGACGAGATCCATGCGGTGGCTGACGATAAACGTGGTGCCCATCTCAGTCTATCCCTGGAGCGTTTGGAAGCGCTCAGCAATCGCTGCCCAGTTCGCATCGGCCTTTCCGCGACGCAGAAGCCGATCGAGGAGGTTGCGCACTTTCTGACCGGAGCCGGACGGCCCACTCCAGTCGTCGTCAACATCGGGCACAAGCGACACCTTGATCTTGCCGTCGAAATCCCAGCCAGCGAGCTTGGTCCGGTTGCCAGCAATGAGATGTGGGACGAGATCTACGCGCGCATCTCCGAACTGGTTCGGCAGCACCGCTCGACGCTGGTGTTCGTCAATACTCGACGCCTCGCCGAGCGGGTAGCGCATAATCTGGCGGAGCGGCTCGGCGAGGAGGCGGTAGCCGCGCATCACGGGAGTTTGTCGCGAAAGCTGAGACTCGCTGCAGAAAAGAAGCTGAAGAATGGCGAGATCCAAGTCCTGGTTGCCACGGCTTCCCTCGAGTTGGGAATTGATATCGGAACAGTTGATTTGGTCTGCCAGATCAGTTCAACTCGCGCGATTGCCGTGGCCCTGCAGAGGGTCGGTCGATCCGGCCATTGGCGCGGCGCTATTCCCAAAGGGCGTATCTTTGCCATGACTCGCGATGAGCTGGTGGAAACGGCGGCGCTCGTCAGAGGCATCCGACAGGGCGAACTGGATCGGCTGATAATCCCCGATTCGCCGCTCGATGTGCTGGCTCAGCAAATCGTCGCGGCCTGCGCTTCAGACGAAAACGGGTGGCGAGCCGATGATCTGTTCTCTTGCGTGCGGCGCGCATATCCGTATCGCAGTATTTCGCGTGAGACATTTGATGGCATCATTCACATGCTCTCCGATGGCATCGCCTCGCGGCGCGGCCGCTATGGGGCGTATCTGCATTATGACCAGGTCAATGGCCGCCTGCGCGCTCGTCGCGGCAGTCGCTTAGCGGCAATCACCAGTGGCGGAGCGATTCCAGAAACCGCGCTTTTCACCGTAGTGGCCGAACCGGAAGGGACCATGGTCGGTACGCTCGATGAGGATTTTGCGGTTGAGAGTCTGGCCGGTGACGTAGTCCTGCTCGGAAACACTTCCTGGCGCATTCGCCGAATAGAAGCCCGATCCGGACGTGTGATCGTCGAGGACGCTCATGGAGCGCCCCCCGGCGTTCCCTTCTGGCTGGGCGAAGCTCCGGCCCGCACCGCCGAGCTGTCCGCTGAAGTGGCGGATCTGCGGAAGCAGATCAGCGATCGCTTGCCCGGTATTTCGCCGGTGGGCTTCTCACCCACCCAGCCAGTGGTAGCCGAGACGATTTCCTGGTTGAAGGCAGAATGCGGACTCGACGATGCGGCGGCCGAACAGATGATCGAATATGTTCTTCAAGGCCGCGCTGTATTAGGCGAGGTGCCCACTCAGGATACGGTAATCGCCGAGCGTTTCTTTGACGAAGGCGGGGGGATGCAGCTGATCATTCATGCTCCCTTCGGCGGCCGTATCAACAAGGCCTGGGGCTTGGCTTTGCGCAAACGTTTTTGTCGCAGTTTCAATTTTGAACTGCAGGCGGCGGCCACGGATAACGGTCTCAACATTGCCCTCGCCGAACAACATAGCTTCCCCTTGGCCGATGTGTTTCAATTTCTCCTGCCCGAAACCGTACAGCCTATCCTCGAGCAAGCCGCCTTAGCATCCCCGATCTTCGGCACGCGTTGGCGGTGGGATGCGAACCGGAGCCTCGCCCTGTTGCGTTTTCAGGGCGGCAAGAAAGTTCCGCCACAGATTCAGCGTATGCGCGCAGACGACTTGCTCGCCTCGGTTTTTCCTGATGTCGCCGCCTGCCAGGAAAATATTCAGGGAGACATCACCATTCCCGACCACCCGCTGGTGAGGGAGGTAATGAAGGATGTGCTCACGGAAGCGATGGATATCGCCGGACTCAAAGATGTCCTGTGTAGGATTTCTGACGGGCGCATTCGCTCGATCGCCGTCGACACCCCGGTTCCCTCGCAGTTTTCCCACGAGATTTTGAACGCCAATCCCTATGCCTACCTCGACGATGCGCCACTCGAAGAGCGGCGAGCGCGCGCCGTCGAGATGCGGCGGATCCTTCCCCAGTCGGTTTTGCAGGAAGTCGGAAAGCTGGATCCGACCGCCATCGCCGAGGTCCGCGACCAAGCTTGGCCCGAGGTGCGGGATAGCGACGAGTTACACGATGTGCTCATGACGTTGGTGGCCTTCCCGGAAGATGCCCTCAATAGCGTGGCGACAGGCGCCTTGGTCAGTCTGCCCCGAACGGATTCGGCCGCGTCGGCACAGGAGAGCGCCGCTTCCGCCTTGTGGCGGGCCCATTTCGAGAACCTCGTCGGCGATGGGCGTGCCGCTATTGCCGAGACAGAGGAGCGAGGTACGCCTTCGGGACAGCCAGCCAGAGGCCGGCGTTACTGGGTTGCGGCCGAGCGTGCTAAGAGTTTCACAGCGTTGTTCCCAACCGCAAAATTCCAAAGCGCTGTTCGCGAAGTCGAGAAATCCACGCCAACCGGCGCCGATGCCCTGCTCGCGGCTGTGACCGGATGGATGTCACATATCGGTCCCGTTACCGCAGGGCAACTTGCCCACACCTTAGGCCAAGCCCCCACCGAGATCGACCAAGCCTTTCTGCGGCTAGAGGCAAGCGGGGCTATTCTGCGCGGTAAGTTCACCGATCCGGGCACTCCGGAAACTGAATGGTGCGAGCGTCGGCTTCTGGCCCGCATTCACCGGCTCACTTTGGGAACCTTGCGCAAGCAGATCGAGCCAGTCACCGCTGCCCAGTTCATGCGCTGGCTGTTGCGCTGGCAGCATGTCGCTCCCGGGACGCAGGTCCTGGGAGAACGAGGCACACTCGAAATCCTTCGCCAGTTGCAGGGCTTTGAAATACCAGCCAATGCCTGGGAACAGCACATCCTGGCCCGCCGGATTCGGGATTACGATCCCCAGCTTCTTGACCAGCTTTGTCTGACCGGAGCAGTCGGTTGGGGCCGACTCTCACCCCATCCCGCCACCCTGGAGGAAACAGCGCAAAGTAAGCGGCGAGTGATTCCGACCAGTGTGGCGCCGGTCACATTCTTCGTGCGCGAGGAGGCAGACTGGATGACTCCGCGTCATCCCGGCGCGGATTTGCCCGCAGAGGCACGTGGACTGACGGAAGGCGCGAAGCAGGTGCTGGATTTTCTCCGCCACCGGGGAGCTTCTTTCTTTGCCGACATCGTGCGCGGCACCAGCAGACTGAAATCGGAAATCGAAACCGCTCTGTGGGAGCTGGTAGCAGCCGGATTAGTGACGGCAGACGGCTTCGACAATTTGCGCTCGCTGATTGATCCCAAGCGGCGAGCCGGACAGGGGCGCGGCAGGACGTTGCGGCCCCGGCATAGCAGCGGCCGCTGGTCACTGCTTTACACCGACGCATGCGATGAGCGAAACAAAGCGGTTGAGGCAACTTGTTGGATGTTGCTGAAGCGCTACGGCGTCGTGTTTCGCGATTTGCTGGCTCGCGAGACGATTCTCCCCAAGTGGCGCGAATTGCAGATCGCCTTCCGCCGCCTGGAGGATAGAGCGGAAATTCGCGGCGGAAGATTCGTCGACGGATTTCTGGGCGAACAATTCGCACTGCCGCTGGCAGTTGACTCATTGCGTGCCATGAAGAAAATTCAGGCAGCGGGAGAAGGGTTAACGCTTTCCGCTGCTGACCCCTTGAATCTCGTAGGCATTCTCCTGCCGGGCGATCGGGTACCCGCCATCTCGGGAAAGACGATTACATTTCGCGATGGAGTGGCAGTCGGCAACGAGGACTCATTCAGGGCGGCGGGGGATTAAGGCTGGATCAATTCTCCGCCTGCCAGGACCTGGGCCAAAAAATACAAGTTCTCCTGCCGGTAGAAAAGCAGCTTGGGAGTTTCCTCGCGCGAACGAACTTCCTGCACCAGCGCGTCCGGATATTCGCAGCCGTTGCGCCCGAGCGCGAGCATGCCGGGTATCCCGGTCTGCTTAAAATCATAGGAGCCGGCGGGCAGTAAGATCTCTCCTACGACGAAATCGAAGGGCACGTGGGCCACCACTCGGTCTGGCTCTGAGTTGGTTCGACTACTCTGATCGGAGAGCGGAACCAGAGCCAGGAGATTCTCGAGTTGGCCTTCTGAGCACATGGAATTGGCCACCCTACTGATTTGACAAAGCCGACGGAGAACTCGACGAGGGGTTCCTCAAGTTCCCGTCGGCTACTGCCCGACCCGATATCCAAAAAGCGCTTCCCCTCGCTTTTGGCCGGGCCAGTCTCGCAAGAACTTCTCACTTCTGGACGTCTAAAGAACCGCCAGGGAAACCGAGGAACGTCATCGGTTCCCTGGACGGCGGGAACCTGGCGGAGTTTCAGGAAGCGCCTCCCCCAAAGGCTGCTTGCCGGCTCCCAAAAACTTTCAATGGTTTGCAAGCA
>JBPYDQ010000626.1:0-5374 GCA_051986135.1 Terriglobales bacterium
CGCTCGCTTCGGGACCCACCGTTCCTCCCGTCAGCCACTGTGACCCGTTCAAAGTCACATTGAAGAGGTTGTGCGACGGGGTAAATCCGCTGTTGGGCACCCCATAAAAGAATGTCTGGCCCCAGTCATAGCCAATATGAAAGCCCACCGCGCACCACAGAGTTCCGGTTCGCCGCAGAAACAAACACAACAACAGTCCAAACGACACGACCGACAGCGCACCGAGTATGTTCTCTCCTTTATTGCTCAGGTGACCGAATCCGAAGAGAGCGGAGAGGACCACTGCTGCAGGCCAGAAGCCGATGCCCGTTGTCAGGGTGAACTGCGCATATCCGCGATACAGGAACTCCTCCGCTATGGCTGATAACAGAAACGCCCCGCCCCAGGCAGCCGCCGACATCAGAATCGTCGTGCCATGAATCGTGGGGCTCGCGATCTGGAGCCCATGCAGCAGGTAAATGATTACCACGGTTGCGCTGCTGGCGAGAAAGCCGATCCATAGACCCAACCACAGGTGCTTCATCAGTCCTTGTTTCACGGGCAGGCCATACTGGCCGATCTTGCGTCCTTCGATTTTGCTCATAACCCAGGCAGCCACCGTGACGATGACAACGAAAAAAGCATCCGGCACGGCGACTTTCAACGGCGTGAACTTTTCGGGCGAGAATCCAGCCGGGATCAGAAATCGTATGATAATCGCACGCGCTACCGCGCCCATCGCGACTAACATCAGCAGGAAAATCAGTAGCCGCCATCCGGCACGCAATCCCTTGGGTCCAATAATCACCGCTGAGCGACCGATAATGTTGCTGTCCATAATCGTACTTCTTGAGCGCTTTGACCGCAGACTGGCTGCATCCGCCGCCGTTTATAGCTACGCAAAGTTTTGCCGGAAAGTTTCGTTGGCCGTTGCGAAATGGCTCATGGACACATTGACTTCTTTCTCTCGAAATATGGGCCTGAAGCGATCAGTTCCCTTGCAGTGAGGCACGGAAGCCGAACCTGAGATTGGGGAATTGAGGGCGGAAGCGGCGTGGGGATTATCGATTGACGAAATCAGGCGTTTGCGCGTTTTGACCGCGAGTCATTTCACGTAATCGATGCGATTTTTCAACAACTACAAGCTGATAGTATGCTCTGATTGGAGAAGCCGTGAGTATATTTGAAGGCTAAACCGAAAACGCAAGGCGTACCGTCGTGCCTGCCAAACGCGAGGCGGATGGCTTCGGATCATTAGAGGCAGGCGCAGAGCACATTTTGCTGGCGCTTGTTAAGTGATTCAGCCTTGATTAGCAGCACCATGGAAAAACTTCCTGTCGCAGGAATCCGTGCCGCAATCCTGAGCGCCTTCGAACTCGTATCATAAACTTCGTTGCGGGATCAGTGAGCGGAATTTGAGAGATATTTCGCCAGTTAGCCGCTCTGAGCCGGCATAAGGCAAAACTCCACAATCTGGCCGTGAGCGGTCCGCAGGTCTCGGCATGGACTATAACGACCCCCAGATTGCCGCGCTTTACGAAGTGGCTAACCCCTTGGCGCAGGATACCGAGTTCTATCTCTCCCTCGTCGGAGTGCAGTCATGTAGTGTCCTCGACCTGGGTTGCGGTACAGGTACTCTGTGCTGTGCCCTTGCCGAACGTGGGCACCAGGTGATCGGTGTTGATCCAGCAGCGGCGATGCTCGCGGTTGCCAGAAGCAAACCTTACGCGGAACGGGTCGAGTGGGTCGAGTCCTCCGCGCAGACCTACAGGTCGCGGCAGCGCTTTGACCTGATCGTCATGACCGGGCATGCTTTCCAAGTCCTGCTTAGCGATGCCGATGCGCTGGCCGTATTGAAGACGATGCGTCGGCATCTCAAGGAGCGCGGCAGGGTCGCGTTTGAGAGTCGTAACCCGCGCATGGACTGGGTTGGCGAGTGGACAGCGCGGTCTCGGACGCTGCCCGGCGGACAAATCGCCGAGACATTGAAGATCACTGACGCTGATGGTGAGTTCATCTCATTCCAAACTTCGTATCGGGTTCTGGACAGGACGCTGAGCACGAACAGCACATTGCGTTTTCCATCACGCGAACATGTAGAAGGATTGATCACCCGCTCGGGACTGGTTGTCCGTGACCTGTTCGGGGCCTGGAGAGCGGGTCCGTTCGAGGACGCACGCTCGCGGGAGATGATCTTTATCGCAGAGATCGCAGCATAAGTAGCTCCGACACTTCGAGAGGTCTTGAGTGCAGTGGCGATTTTGCACCAATCATTCGCTCACTCGGTCAGTCTCGACCTTCGATGCACACCATGACCTAGATTTTGAAGGTTATTTCAACAGCCGAGTGATCGCCACCGGTCTGTGAATATCTGCGATTTCGGGGGATGGGTGCAGGGGAAGGGGGAAATCTGGAAAGCACCCCAGAAGCGAAAAGGGATTTCCCCTTCCCCTGCATCATGCCAATGCACTGGCCGCGAGCAGAAAGCCGAACCATCACAAGCGCCACTAACGCACTCCGTGAATCTACTAAAGGTTCGCGCAGACCGAATAGGCCCGCAGCCAAAGACCAGCCCGGAACGCCGCGGACGGTCCAGCGGCCGCTCCGCGACTGGACAATTATGACAGGAGTCTCGGTATATGAGTTTCAACGGACTGAATTCGCGTTGACGTTATGGAACCTGGAGAACCGGGAAAACCCTAGTCCACCGATCTTACTTCTGCGGGCGCGTCCATCACGAACAGACACTCGCCGCTTGTGGTGGAGCACGACAGTACCCCGCGCCGCAGGATCTTCGTCGTCCTGTCATCAGGGAAGGTAAGCGGGTATTTCACTCTCGTTAATGCTTCTGCCAAGTTCTTGAGTTGCTCGTCCCCGCTAATGTACTTGGCGCCACTCACCACGCAGCCCGAGCCCAGGGGTTCCATTGTCACGAAAAATTCTGCATTACCCGTGTGGTTGGCAATTCTGCCGAGCCTGACGGTTCGTGTCTCCTGCAAACTTAGACGATTTCTCTCGATGGCAATTGCAGCCTTTTCCTCTCCCACCAACGCCACCAGCCTTGCCCGCACTTCCGGGTCAGGGCGGACCGCATTTATTGCCTCAGCGTAAGCACGAATTGCCTGTTCCTTCTGGCCTTTTTGCTCATAGATCTGCCCGAGGTGGTCGCCAACGTCAGCGTATTGGCCCACGACCCACGCAGCCGAAATGTATTTGTCGGCCTTTGGCAAATCGCCAGAGGCGAAGTAGACCCAGCCCAGCGTGTCCCAGTAAGCGATAAGAGAGTTCACCTCGTAAATGTCTCGCATGCTCAGCTGTTCCAAGGACACGTTCCGCAATGCTGCCGCTGTCGCCTCGACCGCCGATTCCGCGTATTGCTTCGCTGTGTCGATGTGCACCTTCTTCAGTGACAGTTCGTATGCAATGTTGTTCCACACAACCGGAGTCGCTGAGATATCCGTCGCCTTGTCGAATGCTGCCAGGGCCTTCTCGTTTTGTCCCATGTTGAGATAGGCCTTGCCGACATTTACCTGCAGCAAAGCATCATCGGGCCGGAGCGAAGCTGCCTTTTCCAGTTCCGGGGCCGCCAAGTCGTATTTCTTCCACTCTAAATAGAGACTTCCGAGATTGGCGTGAGCGTATCGATCGAGAGGGTTGATTTCTAGCTGCTTTTGGAACGCCGTAACCGCGTCCTCGTATTTTCGTTGTGCCCAGTAGGCTCTCCCGAGGTTGTTGTACGCAAACTCGTCATAAGAATTGATTTCGATTTGTTTCTGAAATGCGGCTATCGCCTGCTCGTACTGCCGCATGTCCAAATAAGCCATCCCTAAGTTGTTCCATGCGAACTTGTGCTTGGGATCGACCTCGACGGCGCGCTTCAAGAGTTCGATCGCTAGCGGGTAATTTCCGCTATTCAGCGCGGCCTTCCCGCTGTCGTCCAGTTCGTCTGCCTTCATATTGGCAGACGGGGTCATTGATCCTGCTGCTGCATTTTCCAGTGACAATTGTTGCTGCAGGTCCGCGGCGACCGCTCGTTGGAACGCGGTATAGTCCCCCAGGCGCGCTCCGGGAATTTCACTCAGCCGGACCGTCAGATTCCGCTCCGACGTGAACACACCGGCTTCCATCTTGTAAGACGAACTGTATTCCGCGTAGTCGCGCTTTACGGTGACCGGGAGAGGTGCGCTCCCACTGTATTTTGGGGGCAATTGTAGCTTTACACGTAACGTGACCCGCGTCAGCGGGCCGAGCTTAATGGGATGGTTCGGACTGTCATCCTCCTCGGGGGCGGCCATCATCATGCCTGAGAAGGGCAGCGGCATTTCAAATTTCTTCTTGAACCAATCAAGGTAATTTACTTTGCTGATCTTGTAGTCGATTCGAAAGGGCACCCGCGTGGCTTCCGGATCGCAGACATTTACCTCGGAGACGTCTCCGGGCAGACCTGCCATGGTACTCATGTTCTCCAGCACTCGTTGCCAGCTCGAGTTAGGGACGCGACGGAAGATCATGCGCATCAGTAGTTCTAGATCACCTTGCGCTTGGATCTGTATGCGTGCTGTCAGCTTGCCGAGTTCGTCCACCTTACCATCGAACTCCTCGACCTGCATGCCAGGCATCGGCGTATCTGCCGGGGTTTTCACGATGCGCCCAACATGGCCTGGAGGTATTTCCAGCGCCTGCTTATCTCGCAACGTAATCGACAACAGGCGAAATGGTGCCACCTCCGTTGTCGTATCCATCCACACCTGTTCGTTGCCCGCAGGTGCCATCGTGATGACGTGGTCGAACTGCGATGGCGACGGCACATCCGGGTCTAGCTTGCGCCGCCACCCGATGAGTACTGACGAAGCATGGATCCCTTCTGCTTCGAGCAGCGATGCCAGCAGCGTATGTTTGTCCTTGCAGTCGCCGTACTGGCTGTGCAGAACATCCACAGCCTTGTGGGGTTGATACCGCCCCAGTCCGAGCGACAGGCTCACGTAACGAAAATTCTTTGCCACGTAATCGTAGAGGGCTTCGGTCTTTTCCAGGTCGCTGCTCAGTCCCTTGGTGAGTTCATCGGCTTTGGCCTTCACTTCTGGCGTAGGCTGCCGCCGATCTCTTTCCAAATCGGCGTACCAGCGGCCAAGCTCTTCCCAGCTGGCGAACGAGGACATCTGGATTGCAGGTGGTTCAGGTCCGTCGGCCTGTTCTTTCTTTCTCTTTTTCCCGTTCTTGTCCGCGTCTTCTTCCCGCTCCAGGTGATTGCTGGCCCACCGGTAGGCACGTCTTCCGTTGACTTCCGTAATATTGGGGTCAATTCCCGGTTTAGTTTTCAGTTTCACCGCCCTCTCTTTCGGAACATCCACCTCCAGGCGCTCGTCCAACACGATGTTGTGCGTGTCGAAATCGT
>JBPYDQ010000627.1:0-9976 GCA_051986135.1 Terriglobales bacterium
ATGTTCTCCGTCCTCCCCGGAACGGTGGCTCCTGCTCCCGCTCAAAGGGTTTTTCGGTGCGCTTCGGCTGCTTTTCTCCTGCCGTGAACACCCGCTCTTCGCTGCGCCCGATCCGCTTGTGGGCGTAGAGGCCTTCCAAGACAAACTCCGCCGCCGATACCAATGCGGGCGGACTGTCTTTTGCGCCTACCCCGAGCGGCGCAACTTTTTCCATCAGCCCCTGAATCCCCCTCAGGCTATCCAAAACGTCTTGCGCGCCGGCCGACTCGGCCAGTCCAATTTCCCCACCCAGATCGAACCACTGCACGATCTGTTGCATGTTCACGCCTGCGAAGTATGTGTCGTAAGTCTTGGCGACCGCAGCCCGAATCAACTCGCGTCCGACATTGTCGGCACCCTTCATTTCCCCTTCGTACTCAAGTTCCAGCTTGCCGGTGATGGCCGGCATTGCCGCGTAGACATCGCTGATCCGCGGCACAATGGTTTTCTCATCATTCCGCAAAGCACGCCGCTCGGCATTGGACACAACGTTTTCCATGGCGCTAATCGGGAGTCTCTGGCTTACTCCCGATCGTTTGTCAATGCGCTTGTCCTCCCTTGCCGCGAACGCGATGCGCTCTATCACCTCCGGTACGTACTTGGGGATTTGGAGCCGGGTTCCATTGCGCTGCGTCCAGGCCTCTTGCGCCGTGATCCGAATTCCTTCGTCCACCGTGGCCGGATAGTGGGTACGGATCTCCGATCCGATGCGGTCCTTGAGCGGGGTAATGATTTTTCCTCGGGCCGTGTAGTCTTCCGGATTGGCACTGAATACCAGCGCAACATCCAGAGGCAGCCGGATGGGATAGCCCTTAATCTGCACATCCCCTTCCTGCATGATGTTGAACAGCCCGACCTGGATTTTTCCGGCCAGGTCGGGCAACTCATTGATGGCAAAAATACCGCGATTGGCGCGTGGCAGCAGCCCGTAATGCACCGTTAACTCGCTGCTTAACTCGTGCCCGCCGCGCGCCGCTTTGATGGGATCGATGTCGCCAATCAGATCCGCGATGGTGACGTCGGGTGTAGCCAGCTTTTCAATGTATCGGTCTTGGGGCGTGAGATACGCCATGGGAGTCTCATCCCCGAGTCTCTGCACCTCTTGGCGGCAGCGTTTACAAATGGGCGCGTAAGGATTGTCATGAATTTCGCAGCCCGCGATGAACGGCATCTCGTCATCGAGTAAGGACGTGAGTGCCCGGAGAATACGGCTTTTCGCCTGTCCACGCAGTCCGAGAAGGATGAAGTTGTGTCGCGAAAGAATCGCGTTCACGATTTGCGGCACCACCGTATCGTCGTAGCCTACGATGCCCGCAAAGATTGGCTCACCCTGGCGCAGTTTTCGCGTCAGATTATCGCGCATTTCGTCTTTCACGTACCGGGTCAGGAGAAGTTGCTCGGAGAAAAGACTCTGGCGCAGCTCACCGAGCGTGCGAGGAAGACTCATGATGGAAGAACCCCCACAGCAAATCAGCTTCCGGCCTTGATTATACGCCCGCTCTGCTAACTGCCTCTGGAACCTTCGTGCGACTTCGTGTTCCTGGTTCGCGCCCGCAGTCAGAGCGAGATCCTGCATTCGCATTCAGTCACGCCGGCTGAATGCTGAGTGGTAATGCTGCTTTCCTAGGATGACTTAGCTGGCGAACAGAGATGCCCGCTTATTCGCTGCCGGAGCTGCCAGCGTGACCGTTGCCTCCAGCCCGCTGTCGTAATTGAACGGTGCGCCGCAATTTAGGCAGAATTGCCTCGAAGGCTGTAATGACCGCCTGAATGCGTTTGGTTTCCGAACGCATTTCGAGCAGAGCCTGCTTGAAATCGAGATCCAGCGGTAGGGACCCAGCGAGATGAAACGACACTTGCCGTAATTCTTCCGGCAAGGACTGCTTTGCACCCGCAATGGCCAGGATCTCGCTATGCAGTTTGACCGCGCGCGCGATGTCCTCCTCGGCGACGCTCCCCGGGTCGTCATCAAAATAAAGCACATCGGCGCGCAGAAAAGATCGCTCCTCGTCGATGTCGAGAACCTCGAAGCGCTCCCGCCCCTCGGTTACGATATCCATGCGTCCGTCCGGGTATTTCTTGGTGACCGCGACTATCTCAGCCGTACAGCCAACATCGGCAAGCGCTTGCTCTTGTCCTTGTTCCGCTTGCTCTTCTGCGGCTGCTTCCTCGCTGGCTTCGCCTTCTTCTTCTGTCTTCGCTCGCACGATGCCGAAGCGCGTTTTGTTCTCCAGACATTCGGAGATCAGATCTTTGTAGCGAGGCTCGAATATGTGCAGCGGCAAGGGTGTGCCTGGAAATAGCACGACATTCAGGGGAAACAATGGAAGCAGGCGCTTCAAACATCCTCCAGTAAGGATGCTCTCGATTGTACGCTAGTGCTTGACTTACTATCGCGCCAAAGTCTAAAAGCACCAACATGGAAATTTCCGGAAAAGTTGTGGTGGTCACCGGCGGCTCGATGGGAATCGGCGAATCGCTGGCCCGTCTGTTCGCTGATCGGGGAGCGAGCGTGGTCTTGCTTTCCCGCGATGCGACAAGAGCCGAGGCGGCGCGCGTCCGTATTGGCCACGCCGAGCGGACTCTGGCGCTGTCCTGCGATGTACGTAATCGAGAGGAGATTGACCGTATTATCGGCCTGACCTTGCATCATTTCCGGCGTATCGATGTTTGGATCAATAACGCCGGTCATGGCTTGCTTGACGCGGTT
Source organism: Terriglobales bacterium (assembly GCA_051986135.1). GTDB lineage: Bacteria > Acidobacteriota > Terriglobia > Terriglobales > Acidobacteriaceae > Gp1-AA122. Next base: position 2,750 of record JBPYDQ010000627.1, read on the forward strand.
GCCAGCGTAGATCTGGCCGCCTGCCGCGATATGTTCGAGACGAATCTGTTCGCCTCCATCGCGGCCATGCAAGCGGTAATTCCGGTCATGCGAGAGCAGGGTTCGGGAACAATCATCAACATCTCCAGCGTGGCTGGCCACATCCCCTTGCCCTACCACGCCACTTATAGCGCAACCAAGTTCGCCATGAACGCCATCGGCAAAGCCGCTGGCATCGAATTGGGCTCTGACCACATACATGTCATGACCGTCTGCCCCGGTTACACTCGAACTTCATTCGCCGTCAATGCGGTGAAGGGACAACACGCCAAATCGATTCGCCCCCAGTCCCAGAGGGGTATTTCCGCGGACCGCGTCGCCCGCGCCACAGTGAATGGCTATCTCAAACAGAAAAGAGAAGTGATCGTTCCCTGGTATATGCATCTCCCGGTGAAAATCTACCAGCTATTTCCCTCTGTGGTGGAAGCAACCATGAAACGCATGGCGCGGCAACAAGTCTGAACTGGGCGGGAGAAGCAAGACAAGTGCTTTTCCCGATCAGCTCAGCTCGTCGAGCATCGCCTCCATCTCGGCTTGGGCGTGTCGATTGCGTGTTCGTTGCGCCGCCCGAATCCCCTCGGCCAGCATCTGTCTGGCTTCCTCGCTCCGCTCGGCCCGAGCCAGAGTCTGCGCCGCCATGAAATACCCCGCCGTGTAATCGGGGTTGGCCGCCAGCAACTTCCGAAATTCACCCAGCGCTTGCTCGAGGTTTCCGTTTTTTGAATATTCCATGGCAAGTCCGTAGCGCGCGAAAGCGTCATTTGGATTCTGCGCGAGGATGTCGTTCAGCAGGTCAACGCGATCCATAAGCTAGTTCTCTGTTCTCCGTTCCCCGGTACCGAGACGAGATTACTACAGAGCCGAGCCGCGAGGTAAAATGAGCAATAATTCCTGACGAGGTCGAAGTTTCCTTGGCTTGCTCGTTCTTCATGCCGACCGAAAAGCACAATTCGCCTTTATGGACACACCCGGCTCGGCTACCTCTTGGACTCGGGTGGAAAGGCTACTGCACCGCGCCTGGGCACGAGCGGGAGCTTCCGGCCGACGAGCAACTGCGTGACAGCTGCAACCTCGGTTACGCCCGCAGTTGCCCTTGGTGTCCCCCGGATCGAGCCCGGGAAGCAACCCGTTTCGGCGTGATGAGGGAATCCAATCACCGGATAGTTCTTTGTTACGTGCGTGAGAGAGACCATGGCCCAATCGAGCATGGCACGCTGGAATACGACCACGCGTTGGCCCGATGGAACTCCAACCATCCCGATCGGCGGGTGCAGCGAATGGCCGAGTGTTACCTCGAGGCTTACCTCCTGCGCAAGACCGTGGCCCGTACAAGCGATTTGGTTTCGAGCCCACCATTATGAACAGCCATGATTCTGATAATTTCCTTGTGCCCCGGCCGGTCCGCGATTCCCAATCGGATATGGCCGAAATTGTCCTTCCCAACGATGCCAATCCCCTGGGTGCACTTCTCGGCGGACGCCTTATGCATTGGATTGACCTGGCGGGCGCTCTGGCAGCACATCGCCACTCCCGGCATTATGTGGTCACCGCATCGATCGACCACCTGGATTTCCTGTTTCCCGTTCGTGTCGGTGATCTGGTCATCCTGCGCTCCTCGGTAAATCGCGTTTTTCATACCTCGATGGAAGTCGGGGTGAAGGTTTGGGTCGAAAACTATATCGCGGATGAAGCACATCACGTCAGCTCCGCGTATCTAACCTTCGTTGCTGTTGACAAGAATGGGAAACATGTGGCGGTGCCAGCCGTCATCCCGGAGAGCGAGGATGAACAACGTCGCTACCAAGATGCAGGACGCCGTCGCGAGCTACGCCACGCTGAATTGGAACGTAGACGCCGCCATCTGGTCCGCTGAACATGAGCCCCGTGTTAAGGAGGTGGCACCAATCAGATCCGGCAATATTCCCGGACAGCCGTGGCGAGGAGGCCTCACGGCACACCTTCCCGGTGATTAAGCCTATAATGAAATGATTGGTGGGTATTCCTTCGGAAAGGTGTTCGCGTGAGCCACTCACATCCCCAAGCGGGTCAACCAGGTCTTAATCCCCAGCCCATCCCCGGCATCGATTCGATCATTGCTGTCGGATCCGGCAAGGGCGGGGTTGGGAAGACCACGTTGGCGGTGAATCTCGCACTGGCACTCTCGCGCACGGGTTATCGGGTTGGACTGCTCGATGGAGACGTCTACGGTCCGAATGTGCCTCTGATGCTCGGCACCAGCGCGACTCCGCGCGTCCTCGGTGATAACCGCATTGAGCCCCTCAGTGTGCACGGTTTGAAGGTTATCTCCGTCGGCTTTCTAAATCCCGGCGACAAGCCCCTGATCTGGCGCGGTCCGATGCTGCATTCGATCATCCGCCAATTCCTTGGCTCGGTCGAGTGGGGTCAACTGGATTACCTGATTATCGATCTTCCGCCTGGAACCGGAGACGTGGCCCTCTCGCTGGTTCAGACCGTACCGCTCACCGGCGCAATCGTCGTTTCGACTCCCTCCGATGTCGCCCTGCAGGATGCTCGCAAGGCCATAGCAATGTTCCGGCAAGTGAAGGTGGATATCGTGGGGCTGGTCGAGAACATGAGTTACTTTGTGTGTCCGCACTGCCATAAGGAAGTAGACATCTTCTCGAAGGGCGGCGGCGCGAGAACCGCCGAGCAGTTCGCGATCGCTTTCTTGGGGAGTGTTGAGCTCGATCCCTATATTCGTGTTGCAGGAGACACAGGCAAGCCCGCCGTCCTGGCGGGCGAAGACTCTCCCCCCGCGAAATCGCTCTATCGATTTGCCAGGAACGTCGAAGCGCGAGTCAAACAGATCAAGTCAGCCACGCCGGAGAATGTAATCGAAATCCAGTAGCGGCTCGTCGAACCGCCCAGAAGCGGACTCGTGAGCGGGCGGGAAACGGGTAGTGCGGCCTTATTGCCCTAACTAACTACTGCCGCCGGAATCGTGAGAGTCGGAACAGGGGATCTGCGTCCTTATCGTGCACAATCCAGCCGGCTACCATTTCGCCTAGGGCCGGGCCGTGCTTGAAACCATGTCCGGAGCCGCCACCCAGCAGCCAGACATCGGCCCTGGCAGGATGCCGATCGACGATGAAGTGCGTGTCCGGACTGTTTTCGTACTGGCACACGCGAGTCTCAATGAGGGGAGCATTCGCCATTCCGGGGAAGCGGAAGGCCATGTATTGGCGAACCGACTCGAGCAGCTCCCGAGTGATCACCCGCTCTCCCCAGGTTGGATCAAAAATAGGACCACGGGTGTCATCGGTAATTTTGAAGCCCCTTCCCAGGCTAGCAGGAATTCCATAGTAAAAGCGTCCGCGATGGTCCGCCCAAACCGGCAGCTCGGATTCATCGTATCGGCTGTCCCCGCAAGGGGTGCCAAAAAAAAACATGTCTTGTTTGGTAACCGAAATACGCTCTCCGACCGTCTCGGGGAAAAGTTTTCCCAACCACGGGCCACAGGCAAAGACGAACTTGTCCGCTTTCAGACTGGATTCGTCCGATAGCCGGAGGCTGCGCCAGTCGGTGCCGTCCAAATCGACACTGGTGGCAGCCACCTGCCGATACTCACCGCCTTCGGCTATGAACCCTTCCACCACGGCTTGACAGGCGGTGCGGGCCGTCAGATATCCGCTCGCGGATTCGTAGATTCCCCATTCCACTCCCTCGAAGTTGATCTGGCTCCAACGCTGCCGCAATTCGCGACAGGAAAGTTCTTCGTATCTGACCCCAGCGGCTCTCAGTTCCGATAAGGAACCTCGCTCGAAGCTGTCGTCGCCATATGCCATCCACAAAACGCCAATCCGGCAGAGCAGACGCCGTCCCCACATTCGTTCATGATCGCCCCAAAGTTGCAGCGCGCGCGCCGCCATTTTTGTGTAGGGTTGATCGGCGCCATAGCCGCCGCGAATGATCCGGGTCTCGCCACCGGACGAAGCGCGTGAATTGCCTGGCCCCCAAGCATCAATCAGCGTAACCCGGGCGCCGTGCCGCAAAAGATAAAGCGCCGTCCACCCGCCAAACGCGCCGGCTCCGACCACCACGACTCGAGGTGTGTTGTGCATAGCGGAAAAAGTCGAGAATATTAGCGGGATTGTCTCGAAGTCCAGCACGACATCGCACGTCAGGGCCCGTTGCGCACCCCCCCGTGCTATTCTGTTCCTCAAACACTCCGCTCAGAACAGTGCTAATCTTGACAGTGGAAGTATCAAGTTTTTAGAATTTGCTGGGGGGGAGGTGCGCCAGAGTCCTTTACCTAACTTCCTGCATCTAAAGCTAGTTAGGAAACGTTAAGGGCGGAACCGGTTCACCCGGGCAAGCAGCAAAAGATTATGCCAGGTCCAGCGATCGGCGAACGAGAGCGCGAAATATTAACCGCGGTGGTGGAGACCTTTATCTCCACCGGCGAGCCAGTCGGCTCCCGCACGCTTTCGCGCTCCAATCGCGAAGGCTTGAGTCCGGCCAGCATACGTAATGTCATGGCGGACTTGACCGACGCCGGGTTCCTGCAACAACCTCATACCTCTGCGGGGCGTGTGCCCACCGCCGAAGCTTACCGATACTATGTCGAGCAACTTTCCGGGACCGCTCACCTGTCGCCCACCAACGAAGCCATGATCCAGGATTCGCTGCTGGGGATCAGCGACGTTCAGGAATTCATGGAGCGGACCTCGCACGTGCTTTCCTTGATTTCACACAGCGTAGGGGTAGCGGTCGCCAGTGGCGGCTCGAAGAGTGCTTTGGAGCACGTCTATTTTTCGCGCCTTGGCGATCAGAAAGTTTTGGCGGTGGTGGTAACGCGTTCCGGCCTGGTGCGTGACCGCGTGCTGCGCCTTGATCTTTCGCAGTCTGATCTGGATCTTGCGGCGCGCTATATCAATGAGAACTTTCGCGGCTGGACAATGGAAGCCATGCGCTCGGAGATAGCCCGCCGCCTGGAGCAGGAGCGCAGCGAATATGATCGGCTGATGAATTCCATTCAGCAGCTGTATGCAGGTGGTGCTCTGGTGGCGGAAGGTCCGGCCCAGACTGTGTACGTCGAAGGTGCCGCTAACCTGGCTGCCAGCGAGGGTGACCATCAGCGACTGCACGAGTTGTTGAAGGCATTGGAAGAAAAGCAAAAGTTGATCGAATTGCTGGGCGCTTATCTTGACGCTAAGCAGGAAGCGGTGCGCGTCGTCATTGGGTTGGATGAGGCCATGCCGTCCATGCGCAACTTTGTTCTTATCGGTGCACCCGCTCGCGTGGGCGGCGAGGTACGAGGGTCATTGGCTGTGATCGGTCCCACCCGCATCGATTATCAGCACACGATGACTGCCGTTTCCTACATCGCGCGCCTGTTCGACAAGCTTCTTAACGAAACCAGAGAGTAAGTGGTATGCCCAAAATGAACGGAAAAAGTAACGTTAAAGTGACCAACTTGGATCTGGAACACGAACTACCCGCATCGGAGGAAGGCGACGATAATCAGGAGTCTACAGGTACAGTGACTCAGCCCAGCGCCGCCGGTACGGAAGGGGAACTGGGAAAACTGAAAGCGGAGCGTGACGCGCTCCTCGACCGCCTGGCCCGCGCGCAAGCCGACTTTGAAAATGCCCGCAAACGCGCTTCCCGCGAGCAGCAGGAGTATCGCGACTATGCACTCAGCGAGATGGTGAAGTCTTTACTGCCAGTCCTCGATAGCTTCGATCGCGCCCTCCAGCACGAAACCGAGGCCAGCGAATTTCGCTCGGGCATTGAACTAATCAACAAGCAGCTGCATGATGTCCTGACCAAGCAGGGCTTGCGCCCTATTCCCGCGAAGGGTGAGCCGTTTGATCCTCACCTTCACCAGGCGATAGAAATGGTAGATACCACGGCCGAGGAAGATCATCATGTCCTGGACGAATTGCAGCGCGGCTACAAGCTCAAAGACCGGCTGCTGCGGCCCGCGATGGTGCGGGTGGCGCGCAATCCCAAGACTTAAATCGAACAGACTGTCGTGAGGTGGCTTGCTACTTCTCGTCTGCACATTGAGGAACTCTTATTCCGACATCAAACACTAAGCGCGACTATTACGAGGTGCTGGGCGTAACCCGCAGCGCCACTGAGGTTGAGATCAAGAGCGCGTATCGCAAACTTGCTCTGCAATATCATCCGGATCGCAATCCCAACAATCCGGACGCGGAGGAGAAATTCAAAGAGTGTAGCGAAGCTTACGCGATTCTGGCGGACCAGGAAAAGCGCCGCTTGTATGACCGCTTCGGGCATGCGGGGGTAGGTACCGCTGCGTCCGGCGCTGCCGGCTTTGATCCCAGTATTTTCCAGGATTTCAGCGATATCTTCGGAGATTTCTTCGGCTTCGGCGATCTTTTTGGCGGAGGCGGAGGGCGACGTCGCAGCCGTGCGCAACGCGGTGCCGACCTGCGCGAGGACCTGACTCTGAAATTCGACGAGGCCGTCTTCGGAACCGAAACTGAGATCACCGTGCGTCGCCACGAGGTTTGCGGGGAGTGCCGCGGATCGGGAGCAGCCGCCGGCAAAGCTCCCGTCACCTGCCGAAGCTGCGGGGGGCGCGGTCAGGTGCGCTATCAACAGGGTTTTTTCAGCATTGCCCGTACCTGTACGACCTGTCAGGGTTCAGGAACCGTTATTACAGACCCTTGCCCGAATTGCAGAGGGGAGGGCCGCCTCTTGAAGGAGCGTACTGTTGAGGTCAAGATACCTGCGGGCGTCGAGGACGGGACTCGCATCCGCTACGCCGGACTCGGTGAAGCCGGTTATTTTGGCGGCCCGGGAGGAGATCTCTATGTCGTGCTCCGCGTCAAAGAGCACCCCTTCTTCGAACGTGATGCCAACGACCTGCATTGCGTCATTCCGATTTCGTTTTCACAGGCCGCCCTGGGTACTGAAATCAAAGTTCCCACCATGGATGGCGACCACACTTTGAAGGTTCCCGAGGGAACGCAATCCGGTACCAATTTCCGCATCAAAAACAAGGGTGTGCCTGTCCTTCATGGGCATGGCAAAGGCGACTTGTTCATAGAAGTTCGTGTGCAGACGCCGGGAAAGCTTACTAAGCGTCAGCGGGAACTTCTTCAGGAATTGGAGAGTATGGGTCGCGTCGAGAATCGTCCCGAACGTCGTACCTTGCTGGGCAAAGTGAAGGATATGTTCAGCTAAGCAGGACCT
>JBPYDQ010000628.1:0-11146 GCA_051986135.1 Terriglobales bacterium
AAGGGCCGGGGTCTCGGACTCACCAGCATGCGGGAGCGAGTTCGGCTAGTAAGTGGAACGATCGTGATTGAATCTAGGCCCACGGCGGGAACCACAATCCACGTTTGCGTCCCCTTCAAGTCAGAACCCAGTTCCGCACGGGCGGCGGGATAAACCATGAAATGATGTGTGGGGCTAAGTAGAACAATTCCTTGCCACCGCCTCCAGCGGGTTCCTCTCCCCCTCTCGCGACGTGCCAGGTGACATCGACTGCCAAATCGGGCACGCTAATAGAACACTACAGCGCGAGGTCAACCCGATCGGCCAGCACTACTTCCCCAAAAAAATAAATGTCTACCTTCGATTCTTGGGGTTCCTGGAAGGACGCTTCAGAAGCTGAACGCAGTTGTCAATGCAGGCGCATGCGAACGCCGACGCCCCGTGGTTCAACCTGATTCGCTATGGCCGGACAACTCCGCTGCTGCCCGGAAGTAGAGTTGCTGCTGACCAACCATTAGCCAATATTTGCGGAATCGGAAATGATCGAAGCGCGTGACGGAAGTGAGAATCAGGAAGGTGTTAAGGATTCAGTCAAGTGTATGTGGAACACCTAAGGCGCAGGATTTTCGGCTGCCGGCGGGCGAGCATCCTGGAAAACGATACTCACATCGGTTCCCTTGGTCGCCTCCACCAGTTTGGAGGCTGCGCCACGATTTGCCGCGATTTCGAGGAACCCCATGCTGCCGAGTATCGCAAAAACTTCTCCCGGAGCTCCGTCGGCATAGGCCGCACGAATTTGGGTAATCTCGCGCTTGCCAACGGAAAGTTTGAAGGGCAGAGGCTCGGCTTGAAACAGCCCTGGTGCATCCTCCTGTGTAATGTTCGTAATCAGATTTCCAAAACGGTCTACCTTCAGGACTACGCCGCGTAATGTGCGGTTACCTCCGATCTTGGGCTTGGGCGCTGAGAAGCGCACATAGTCGGTCACCTCTTCACCCAGGCGAGCGGGATCGACGCCTTTGCTGAGGTGGGCGGCAATGGGAGAGAAAACGTCGCGACCATGAAAAGTATGGCTAAGGGGTTGCAGAAAATAATGATTGGCGGTGATGGCGCGAACACTGAGCTCGGGCTCATGATCGTAAACCAGCGAAAGCACCCCATTATCAGGGGCCACAAATAGGTACTTTTCGCTCGATACCACAATTGGCCGCCTGGCGCTCCCGACTCCCGGGTCGACGATAACCATATGAACGGTGCCGGTCGGGAAATACGAGTACGCCTGCGCTATAGTGAGGGCTCCATCGAAGACATCAAAGGGCTCAACCGCGTGGCTGATGTCGACGAACTTTACTTCGGGGTTGATGTCGATCATCACGCCCTTCATCGTTCCCACGAAGTGATCCTGCAAACCGAAGTCGGTAGTCAGGGTGACAATGGAATGTCGAGCCACAAATTCCCCTCTGCTTGCTCCGAGATTTCCCCAAAGCGAAGTTAAATCTGCCTAGAACATGCAGTCAAGGCGCTGAGGTAATTGGAATAGGATAGCCTTATTCCGACAAGCTGCTCCTTGCGACTGATTTACTCGTAACGCAATGCCTCGATGGGGTTCAGGCGGGCTGCTTTTAATGCAGGGAAGAAGCCGGAAACGACGCCCACCAGGGAAAGAATGGTGAAGGAGATGATCATGACGCTGGTGGAAGCGCGGAGGAAAATGTCACCTTCGTGATTCGCGGTTTTGTAGAACTCGCTGTAGAGCGGCATGGGCGGAATCGCCCACGTCAGTAGAATCGAGATCGCCATCCCGATCAGACCGCCCGCAAAAGTCAGAACCAATGCCTCAATCAGGAACTGCACGAGAATGTGGCGCGGCCGCGCCCCCAGAGCTTTTCGCAGCCCGATCTCTCTCGTCCTCTCGGTCACTGACACCAGCATGATATTCATCACACCCACGCCGCCAACAGCTAGAGTAGCCATTCCGATCAGTCCGAGAACCGCTTGCAGACCGAGCGAAAACCCGTTGATCATGGCCCGGTCTTCGATAGTGTCCCAAGTGGGGGTTGCCTTGTCGTCCTTAGGATCGAAATGATGGCGCCGGGCCAGGGTTGCGCGGGCCGCCGCCAAGGCCTTCTTGTTCAGTTCGGGGGCGGTTGGTTGAATGATAATCATGTCGGGATCTTTCTCGTTCTTCAGATCCCGAAACAGCTCGAAAGGAATAAATCCGTCTTCGTTGTCTGGACCTTCGTACATAGAGTCCTGAATTTTGTTTCGCATCACGCCGATAACCTCAAAGTCCAGCCCATGAATATTGACCGTCTGGCCGACGGCGGGCGCGCCCTGAAAAACCCGGTGGGCGGCCTCAAAGCCGAGAATCACTACGCGATGGTGTTCGGTAAAATCGGTCTGGTTGAAGTAGCGGCCCTGGTCGATGTCCAGTTTGCGCATCTGTCCGTATGGAAGTTCGACGCCGCGCGTTTGAATGGATACCATGCGCGTGGCAACTTTATAGCCGAAGGAAGAATCGCTTTCCGCGCTGACGGCGCGAATGATCGGAACTTCCTCACGAATGGCGATGACGTCGGCATACTCGTAGGTGATCTTCCTTCCCGCGCGCTGCCCGCCAGCCTGCATGCTGGTCTGGCCGGGCCTAAACACAATGACGTTGTTCCCCATATTCAGGAAGGCGTGCAGCACGCTGCCGCCAAGTCCCTGGCCATACGCAAGCAGGATCACCACCGAGGCCAGGCCCCAGACGATGCCCAACATGGTCAGCGCAGAGCGCAGGCGGTTACGCTCCAGTGACTGCCAGCCTTGCCAGATGAGTTCTTTGAGAAACATGGTCAAATTCTCAGTCGCCAACAAACCCGTTCAATCTGTTGATGAGGCGTGCCTACAAGATTTCGATATCGCCTGAACTGGTTTCCACTTCCACTTGGGGACCGCCGCCGCGAACTCGTCCCCGAATCTCCCGCCGATTTACAACGCCTTGCACGGTGACCGGCCGATTCACCGAGATTGAGCCGGAGCTGGTGTGTGCATTCAGATCAAAGGCGGCATCGCTGTCCAGCCGCAGGCGAACCGATCCGGAACCGGTATGGACGATCCAGCCCGCGCGGGGATCGCCTTCCGCAGTAATCTCACCACTTCCCGCTCTCGCTTCCAGCGAACCGCGCAGGCCGCGAGCTGCAATGCCGCCAGAACCGGTCTTAACCCGCACCGCTCCCGGCGCGGATTGTTGCAAGTCAATATGACCGCTGCCGGTTTCTCCTTCGAAGCCGCCGCCCATATTGGTGGCACGAATCGTACCGCTGCCCGTCTTGGCGCGGACGTTCCCTTTAACGTTCTGGAGTTGCATGTCGCCCGAGCCGGTCTCCGCCCTAACCGTGTTGCCGATGTTCGAAATACGAACGCTGCCCGATCCTGAGTTGACGTCCACCGTGCCCAGCAGTCCATCGATGTCCTGCCCGCCCGAGCCGCTATAAGACCTGAGTTGGGTTTGCTCGGGAACCGTAAGCTCGTAGCCGATCGAAATATTGCGGCGGAGATCGAAGTCTTGGATATGTCCGATGCGGATGCTATTTCCGCTCTGCTGAATGGGAGGGTTGGACTCGAGCTTCGTCACGCGATCTTCTTCACCCTCGAACCAGCCCGAGGCGCGGATGTGACCGGTGATCTCCACCTTGCCAGGGCTGCCCGTGCGCACCGTGAGGTTGCCCGAGCCAGTTGTCAGATCTATGTCCACCGGGCCGTTGACGTCGAGGGTTCGATGGAAGGTGCCTTCGCGGGCTGCAAGGGCAGGAACGGCCAGACAAACTAGAACCACCAAGCTTAGAGCAGCTACCAGATTTGTGCGTCGGCGCATATGTCCTCTCCTAAGCCCGTCGTCGCTAATCGATGTCAATATCGCCAGAGCTGGTGTGCAGAGTTACCAGAGGACCTCCGCCGCCTACCGTGCCTTTGATGGCGCGACGGGCAGCATCCAGGTTTCCCTCGACAGTCATGGTGACCGCCTGATGGACGCTTAGTTCGCCCGAATTGGTGGCCGCATCCAATTGGAAGCCGGTGTTGTGCGGGATGCTTAGATGAATGTTGCCGGAGCCGGCGCGGGCTTCCCAGGATCCCGCCGCAGTACCTGCGGCGGTGATATCACCGCTACCGGCTTCGAGGTACAAAGCCCCATCGATTCCTGTAGCTTCGATGTCTCCGGAAGTAGTGCGAATCTGGACATCGCCTTTGCCCCGCTCTTCCAATACGATGTCACCACTTGAGGCCTCGGCGCTGAAAGGGCCGGAGATCGCCCTTGCCCGCACGTCACCCGAGTGGCTCCTGGTCCCAATTCTCCCCGTGATGTTTTCGAGCCAGAGGTCTCCCGAGCCGCTTTCAAGATCAAGGTCGCTGGTTAGGTCTTGGATCTTCACGTCGCCCGAACCCGTGCGAGAGTGCACCGGCGTATCGGCGGGCACGGTGACTTCGTAATCGATCCAGATATTGTTCAGGTGCGCGTGATCGAGGTGAACTGTGTTTCCCAGCTGGCGGACGGGAGGATTGTTCTCGAGTTCCCGCACCTTCCCGGTCCTGTCGCCCATCAGCCAGCGGTTAGCGACATGAATTTTGCCGGAAACGGTGATCGCTCCAGCAGCACCGCTGTGGACGGTTACGTCCCATGATCCGGTATCGATCTCCAATTGAGCAGGGCCATGGACCTGGAATTTGCGCTCAAAACTGCCCTGGTAGTCAGTGGCCGCCGCCAGGAGCGAGGGGAAGCAGAAGAAGGCCAGCACGGCCGAGAGACGTTTGAGGTGTGCTCCGATCATTTTCATCCTCCAGACCCGCTTATTCAAAGCGCAGTGAGTCGACGGGCGTCATTTCTGCAGCGCGCTGCGCCGGATACATTCCGGAAGTAAATGTGATCAATGAAAGCGTTACAAGAGACGCCACAATGGAAACGGGAGACACCACGGGATGCGGGACGAAGTCCGGTAACGGCACCGCCTGCATCGCGAGGCAGAGTCCAACGCCCAAGGCCAAGCCAATCGCTCCGCTAACGACCGTAAGCATGGCCGACTCGGCAAAGAACTGGCGCATGATGTCGTCGTGAGTCGCGCCAATGGCTTTGCGGACGCCGATCTCGCGAGTGCGTTCTGTGACTGAAACCAACATGATGTTCATGACCCCAATGCCCCCCAGCAACAGCGTCATTACCGCTACACAGCCGAAAAATATGGTGCAAACGTCGAAAATATTCTTGAGCTGCTGGGCACCCTCCATGGTGTCCCAAATGAAGAGCGCGTCTTTGTCCGTAGGATCGAAATGATGAGCGCGCCCGATGACGGCGCGAACCTGGGCAACAGCTTGCTCATGCATTCCGGGATCTCGAACTTCAAACACGATGTCATCCAGGTACCCGCGCACTATGCCCGGCTTGTCACCCGGAGGCGGAAAATCGCGGGCGACCGAAGAATAAGGCGCGAAAAGATAATCGTTGTCGGGGCCGCTGTAATTGGAGTTCTGCTTCTTCTCTTTTAAAACTCCGATCACGATATAGGGAATGCGCTTGATTAACACAACGGCGCCCACGGCGGGCTGTCCGGGAAATAGCTGCCGGCGGGCCGCATAGCCAAGAACCACTACACGGCGGCCGGTACTCTCATCTTCCTCAGTAACCAGCCGGCCTTCGCTTAGCAGCAATGAGCGGAAGTCCTGGTAGGAGGGCCACATTCCCACCACACCACGATCGGCCGAGTTATAGGGGCTGACTTCCGGAACCGCGCGTCGCAGTTCAGGACTGACATTCTTCACGAAATAACACTCATCGCGAATGGCGCGTGCATTGTCAACCGTCACGCTGATTTCGCGGCCGGCGGCAAGGCCGCCAGTCTGCGAGCTAGTGCGTCCGCCCCAGACAATCACCAAATCTTTGCCCAAGGTTTTCATGTGTTCCTTCTGGTCCACCATGAATCCTTTACCGAGACCGACCAGGATGATCACCGATACGATGCCCCAGATGATCCCGAACATCGTCAGGAAGCTGCGCATCTTGTGCGCCCGGAACGTGCTAAGGGTTTGGCGCAGAATGTCGAGGACATTCATAAGAAATTAAAGTCTCAGCGATCAGTTCTCAGGTCGGCAGAGTCTAAACCCGACTCCTGACGCACCTGGTGCGGCGAGTTGACCCTCACGCCTGATCTCTGAGACCTGATCTTATCTACTGCAGGACTACCTGATCGCCTTCCTTTAACCCGCTCAGCAGCTCGGTCTTGGCGCCGTTTGATATGCCGATGTTCACCGCAACCTTGCGCTTACCCTCTTTCCCCTTGGGATCGGGAACCTCGACGGAAGCTTTCTTCTGATTGTCGTAGATGAGGGCGCCTTCAGGAATTTGCAGAACGTTCTTGTGCTCTTCCAGCAGGATTTCGGCGTTGGCCGTCATCTCTGCTTTCAGTTCGCCGCCGGGGTTGTTGATCGAAACGCGCACTTCGAAAGTTGTCACATTGTCTTTCTCGACGCCCATCGGCGAAATCTTGGTCACCTTGCCGTTAAAGGTCTTGTCCTTGAACGACTCCACCTTGATACGGGCGGGCTGGCCAAGATACACCTTGCCGATATCGCTCTCGTCGACTTTGCCTTTCACATAGACTTCGCTGGTGTCGCCTAGGGTCATGATCAAGGTAGCGGAGGAACCGAGCACGAGGATGGAACTGACGGCATCGCCAATCTCGACGTCGCGGGAAAGCACCACGCCATCGATGGGAGACTCGATATCGGTGTAGCTGAGCTGTTCTTCGAGTTGCTTCAGATTGGCCTGGTCCTGCGCAACTTGGGCGCGAGCTTGGGCGATCTTGGCCTTAAGTACGGTAACCTGCGCTTTGGCCACGTTCTGCTTGTTGAGCGCAAGCTCATAATTCTTTTGCGCGTCATCTAGCGCCGAGGCAGAAACAACTCCGTCCTTTGCCATACCCACGGCGCGATCATAGCCCCGCTTGAGCGGGGGCACATCCGGACCCTCGGCATCCACCTTGGCGCGGTCATAGTCGGCTTCCGCGCTGGTGAGACTGGCCTCGGCGGCCTGCAGGCCGGCCTTGGATTGTTCGACCTGGGCAGAGATTTCTTCCTTATCCAGTTGGGCCAGCAATTGACCGCGCTTGACCCGGTCACCGGCGTCAACCAGAAGCCGTTTAACGATGCCGCTGGCTTTCGACTTGATTTCAACTTTGGTGATTGGTTCGACCTTGCCGGTCGCAACCACACTCTTGGCTAGGTCGCCCTTTTCCACCTTGGCCAGCTTGGAAGGATCGATCTTCGTCCCCCCGCTGGTGGCGGCAATCAGGCCGCCCACGATGAGCAGAACCAGGACAACTGCGATTGAGCCATAAAGTATGCCTTTTTTGCGCTTTTTCCTTCCATTGCCGTTGCCGCTCACGTGTACCTCCTGTCGAGGGTGGCCCTGCGTTCAAGAATAGTTACGAAGCGTCTTTGCGGATTGTTCCGGCATTGGTGAGGAAATCCGAAAAAGCGCCGCGGACGGCCAACCATGCCGAGTTCCGAGATCGCTAGTTAGACCATACGGGGCGGAAAATGGTAGCGGGTACGCCTTAATAAACATTATACAAGCGCAATCACCACCGAATGCCCGGGATCTTGCAATATTTTTCAAGCACTTGCTAAACGGAAGCAAAAATAGGGTCGGGTGGGTAAGCGTCGGCGCAATATCTTTGAAATGTTAAAATTACAGCTCAATGGTAACGTACGTGCTGCTCCGGGTATTCCTGATCCTTCTCCTGGTAGCAGTGAACGCCTTCTTCGCTGCGGCCGAATTTGCCCTGGTTAGCATCCGCGATACTCGTATCCAGCAGCTACTCGAATCGAGGCGGATCGGCGCCCGCATCGTGCAGAGGCTTCATCAGAACATCGATGAAGTGATTAACGGTGTTCAGCTGGGGATCACTGTCACCAGCCTGACTCTGGGGTGGGTCGGTGAACCCCTTCTGGCCGATATGATCGGGCAAAGGCTTGGGCCCCACGCAGGTGTCTACGCCCACCCCATCGCGGTCGCAATTACCTTCTTGTGTATCACTTACCTGCACGTCATCCTGGGTGAACTTGTTCCTAAGTCGCTTGCCTTACAGAGAGCGGAGCGGGTGGCACTGGCGGTCGCCGCCCCGATGGACATCTTCCTTACCATTACTCGGCCCTTCCTCTATTTAATGCTCAAGTCGGGAAACTTTTTCCTGGGGCTGTTCGGGTCTCGCGAGTTGCGCCGGAGCGGCCGCGGTGTGGTGCATTCGCCGGACGAGCTGAAGTTGATCGTTACCGCAAGCCGACGTTTTGGAGAAATTCCCGAATTCCAGGAAGAAATGATTCATAACACTCTGGAACTGGATAACACCACGGTCCGCGAAGTCATGGTCCCCCGGCTGGATATCTTTTCTCTGCCTGCAGATCTTGCCTTGGAGACGGCGCTGGAACGGGTAGTCTCGGGGCAGCATTCGCGAATTCCCATTTACGATCCCGAGCGCGGCCCCGAACACATCGTGGGCGTGCTCTATGTGCGCGACTTGATGCGCTGGATGCGGCTGCGCTTGGCCGTTGGTGTGTCGCAGCCAAGTGGCAGCCGCATCGCCAAAATGCAAGTGGGCCAGATTATGCGGAACGTGCTGGTGGTGCCGGAAACCAAGGTCTTGACCGACATGTTGTTCGAATTCAAAGAACGACGGCGGCACCTGGCGGTGGTGGTGGACGAATTCGGTTCCACCGCTGGGGTGATTACTATTGAAGATATCGTGGCGCAGCTAGTCGGCCAGGTTCAGGACGAATTCGACAGCCTCGCGGTCGGGCCCGCTCTGGTCGATGCCGCGGTTCTGGTGCTGGAGGGCTCGACCAGCCTGCGTGATCTGGAGACCGAATTTGACATCAAGCTGCCGCGCGATGGCGGATTCGAAACCGTTGCCGGCTTTGTACTGGCACGCATGCAGAAAATTCCGCGTGCCGGGGAAGCCATAGAGTTCGAAGGGCGGCGGTTCACAGTCGAACAAATGGATGACCATCGCGTCGCCAAGGTAAGGATAGAGAAGCTGCAGAAGCCCGCTGCCATGCAGCAGGCGGGAGACTGATCACCGCGCCGGCAGTTGGAAAGTTGTAATCGAGAGGGGAGTTTCCGGCCGCAGGGAACCCCAGGCGTGTACCACGGGAAACCCGGATGTAAGAACCGGCTCTGATGCGCTACGTCCTCCATCGCGTCCTGTACATGCTGCCGGTGGTCTGGTTGGTGGTCTCTCTTGTGTTCCTCCTGATCCACCTGGTTCCCGGGGATCCTATTCAACAAATGCTGGGAGAAGGAGCCGCGGCAGCCGACGTCCAGACGGCGCGGCATCAGTATGGTCTGGATGCTCCTCTGAGCACTCAATATCTGCGGTATTGGGCTGGTGTGTTGCGCGGCAACCTAGGGTATTCCATTCGATTCAATCAAAGCGTCACCAGCCTGATCACCGAGCGTTATCCATATACCCTGGAACTGACCCTGGCATCTCTATTGTTCGCCATTGTCGTCGCACTGCCCGCCGGAGTGCACTCAGCCCAGAGGCGTGACCGCTGGGATGATCGTACGCTGAGCGTTATCAGCCTCTTCGGATTATCGTTTCCGAATTTTGCGCTGGGACCGGTGCTGATCCTGCTCTTCGCCATTCAGCTGGGCTGGCTGCCGGTTTCAGGATCGGGCACATTCGCCCACCTGGTGCTCCCGGCTATCACCATGGGCGGAGCGCTGGCCGCGGTCCTGGTCCGCATGGTCCGCACTTCCATGTTGGAGGAACTCGGGCAGGACTACATTCGCACCGCCCGCGCCAAAGGACTGCCCGAGCATAGCGTGGTCTATCGTCACGCTCTCGGCAACGCCATGATTCCCGTCATCACCGTTCTCGGCCTGCAGTTCGGTTCGTTGCTGGCGGGCGCGATCGTGACCGAGACCATTTTTTCCTGGCCCGGCATCGGACGCTTAACTATTTCTGCCATTTCCAATCGCGATTATTACCTCGTGCAGGGATGTATCCTGGCGATTGGGCTTACTTACGTTGCCGTCAACTTCTTCACCGATTTGCTGTACTCGGCGGTAAATCCGAGAATACGCCAGTAATCAACCGCTGATTGTTGCGTGAGCGTTCGAACTGTGGCCACGACAGGCATCTCGTTCCGCGTCGCCGCCGGTAAGAATCCACTGGCCGCGCTTGGCATAGTGCTGGTGTTCGTCTTCATCATATTTGCGCTGTTTGCTCCATGGATCGCGCCACAGGATCCGGCCGAAATCAATTTGCCAAACCGGCTTGCCCGGCCCTCGCCCCTCCATTGGTGTGGCACCGACGAGCTAGGCCGCGACATCCTCTCCCGGCTCATCTACGGCGCGCGCATTTCCATGCTCGTGGGCACCAGCGTTGTCGCCGCCTCACTCCTCCTAGGTTTAATCATCGGATCCATTGCCGGATATTATGGCGGCTGGGCGGACCGATTCATCAATGTGGTGGTGATGAACGCCTTCCTCTCCTTTCCCGGAATCCTGCTGGCCATTGCTTTGGTTGCGTTTCGCGGACCGGGAATTTTCAACCTCATCCTGGCGCTCTCCCTGGGTGGATGGGTGGGTTACGGGCGCCTGGTGCGCGCCCAAGTGCTGGCCACCCGCGACCGGGAATTCGTGGAAGCAGCACGGGCAGTGGGAGCCCGCGATGCACGCATCATTGTCCTCCACATCTTGCCCAATATCATTCAGCCTGTGGTTGTACAGGGCGCGATTGGCATGGCCGGTGCCATTCTCGCGGAAGCGACTCTGAGCTTTCTCGGACTGGGAGTGCCACCACCCACAGCCAGCTGGGGCTCGATGCTGAACGACGGCCGGTCTCACCTCTTCGACGCTCCGCACCTGGTGCTATTCCCGGCTCTCGCGGTCATGCTCGCCGTGCTCTCGTTCAATTTTATCGGCGATGCGCTGCGCGATTACCTCGATCCGAGGTCGCGGATCGCAATCGGTCTGTAACAATCAGCGTTTTCTCCGACATCGTCTCCCGGCGCGATTACTCAATGCCCGGGTTCCGAGTTTGGAGGAGGCAGCATGGTCCTGCTAATTGTCTTGAGTCAGGCAGGCCGGCTCCTCGCACTAGCTAAACCTCGGCTAGAGAGCGTCTTG
>JBPYDQ010000629.1:0-3729 GCA_051986135.1 Terriglobales bacterium
GGGGATTGGCTTGGCGGGCAGCAGACTCGCTGGCCCTGCGAAGTTTTCTGGGCGTGGGGCTGGATGAGATGCCGCCGGATCACTCCACGATCTCGCGCACGCGGCGGCTGATCGATGTGGAGACGCACCAAGCGGTGTTTCATTGGGTACTGGAGCTGTTGGCCGAGAAAGGCCTGCTGAAGGGAAACACGGTAGGGATCGATGCCACGACGCTGGAGGCGAACGCGGCCATGCGTTCGATTGTGCGGCGTGACACTGGCGAAGGCTATGAGGAATTTCTGCGGCGTCTGGCGCAGGAATCGGGAATAACTACGCCGACGCGAGAGGATTTGGCGAAGCTGGACCGCAAGCGTGCCAAGAAGGGATCGAACGACGACTGGGTAAATCCGCACGATCCCGAGGCGGAGATCACGAAAATGAAAGACGGGCGCACCCAGTTGGCGTACAAAGCCGAGCATGCGGTAGATCTGGAGACGGGAGCGGTAGTGGCGGTAACCGTGGCCAGTGGTGCTGCCGGCGACACGGAGACGATTCGGGAAACGCTGCCGCAGGCGGGGGAACACATTGCCGAAGTCGCCTGCGTCACGAACAACGAAAGCGTAGGTAAGCAGGTACAACCGGAAGGGCCACGAGAGGTGGTGGCCGATAAGGGATATCACAGTAACGACACCTTGCAAGGCTTGGCAGAAGCAGAAGTTCGCACCTATATCTCGGAACCCGATCGTGGTCGGCGTAGCTGGAAGGACAAGCCCGAAGCGCAGCAAGCAGTCTATGGCAACCGGCGGCGGATAGCTGGGGAACACGGGAAGGAGCTGCTGCGCCAGCGTGGGGAGTTGCTGGAACGTAGTTTCGCCCATGCTTATGAGACCGGAGGCATGCGACGCCTGCATCTGCGGGGCCGTGAAAATATTCTCAAGCGGCTGCTGATTCATATCGGCGGCTTCAATTTGTCCCTGGTAATGCGGCAGTTGTTGGGCAAGGGTACTCCCCGAGCCTGGCAGGGATTCTCGGCCGATGCCGTGCTAACCTTCTTGCGCTTGTGGCTCGCGCTCTTGGCGCACTCCGAAGAGAAAAACGGGTCGCGAACGATGCCAGTACCTGCACACGCTTTGTCTGCCGATATATCTAATGTCGCTCTCGCTGTAGCGCCGGAGACTAGTTCTGCCACGGACTGCTAGGCAGTGGTGGCCCTCGATTTGGCCATCGTTGTCGGCTCGGTGCGGAATTTCTTAATCGCGAATGTGGTTAGGACGACAAACAGCAACAAGACGATAATTTGTGCAATCGCAAACGGTGGTTCCTTTTGCGTCGGGGCGATCGCTTTCAGTGCCGGTACCTTTTCAAATCCCTGCACCACCAGAACGAAGACGTTAAAGTACAACGCCGCACACGCCGTGATCACATAGGTCTTGCGCCAAGTCAACTGAAGCGTGTAGCGCGTCACGAAGGCAGTTACCAACAGTATCACCTCAATGACCCCGAGCTTGATCGCTGGCGTAACTTTTGTAAACGGAAAGAGAAAACCCGTTACGCAGGTCAATGCCGTTGCAATCAAAAAGGCTGCCGTCCATCTGTCCAGCCGTTTGTTAGTCAGAAATCCATAGACCACAACCAACCCGCAAGCAATTGCGGCCAGGCTTATCAATACGTGAATCAGGGTGAATGTTTGTAGACTTAGACCCAGAACCATGGTGAGTGCTCCTGTAGGACCATAAAACCTCTGTCTATGATCCAACCCCAACTTGGACGATCAAATACACATTTAAGAGGCCCTCATACTGGACCATCGCGCGGTCATTGTCAAGACCTTTTTCCGCAGACCATTCTCCTTTATAGAAGAACAGATAAGGCACAAGCTGTGCTTTAAAGGGTTGAGGCTATCAATTAAGGAAGAGGATAAGTCTTAAACCCAAGAAATCCAGTCCAGCATTAGGGAAAAACGACACCCAATCTGCCAGTTGGTCGGATACTTCAAGCTTTCACAAACTCCACCTCGAATGTGATGGTGACCTCTTCGCCAACCAAAACGCCGCCAGTTTCAAGAGCCGCACTGTTCTGATCGAAGGGGAGACGGGAACGGAGAACCAATTCAACAGTTCAGTTTTAAATAGGGCTTGGCTGGAAGGTATTTTTACTCGTCCTCGAGGGAGATCGAGCGTAGGCGCGCACTACCACAGCAAAGGCGATACCTATAAATGCGATCGTGGTGCCCGGGGGTCTAGGGATTCTGAGCGCTATTGATGCGAAATGACGTCAACTGAGCGGGCTGGCCCTCGTCACGTCGGCAGGATCGTTCGGGACAGCTTGAGTCGCAGCGCCGGGCTGAGTGGATATGGTTGCTCTAATTTGTCGGGTAAGTCGTCCGGGATAAGGCCACCGCTCACTGCAACAGCAACCCGGTGTGCGACCGAGGTAACATCTTCCAGTCGAACGATCCACTGATTGACGTATCGCATAACAGCGTCGCCAGCCAGACCAATCTGAATCGTTCGGACATCTTTCAGTATATTCAAGCGCCAATCGCGTTCCGGGTCCCATTGGACTCGAACTGGTGCTTTTGCGAGAGAACTTCGCCACTCGGTGTGAGAGGAGTGGATGGACGGTTCGTAATGAGACAGAATCGCGTGTTCGAGTGCCCATTCGAATCCTGTTCTGGTTATGTCGATACCGAGCACCACTTCCTGCCCTGCCTTACGTGCAAAATCACAGCGATACATCATCCAATTGAATGAGGTTTGATCCATGTCATTCGGTCCATACTGAATGGCGGAACAAACGTTCCGGCCCGCAGCGCGGCTTCAGCAATTTCGAAGCGATATGCTTGGTAGACCCGAACCGTATCGGTAGAAAATGCGGCCCGAATGACGCATTGGAACATGCGGAACTATCATGCCACAGGCTTCATTGAAGGGTTTTGAGCGATCGCGACGTTACGCCGGGATGTCTGGGTAAAAGTAGTGGATTCTAAATCTTTCCCACCCTTGGAGATCATCAAGCTCTTCTAACGCCTTCAATTCCTTAAGGAAATCTGCTGGTTCTTTTTGCCCGCGCTCCTCCAAATACTTGATTGTCTCCTCGACGCCAGCACCAACGAGGAACTGCCCGTCAAAACCGAATCCTGTATCCATGTTGATGTTTTTGGCCTCCCACATGAGAGGCACGTCGGCTGGATCGCCAACCAGATAGAGCAACAAACCACACCAATAAAGGTGTTCAAAATATTCAGACTCATCATCCCCTTCAGCGGATTGGTCTGCTTTCCGGTAGGTAATTTCCCGACGGAAGAGGTCTAGCAGCTCTGCATGGTACTTTCCGACGACCTCTCGACTTGGCGGAATCGTCAAGAGTAATGCTTGCCGCTGTCGCGGGCTGTTGAGGTCGTACGATGAAAAGTCGATATTGATCATTGTCCCGAATCCATTTCCATTCTGGTGCTCGTTCTTCTATCCGAGTTGGATAACGATTGTACGGGGATGGTTGTCGCAACCAGGCGATATCGAAAATTGAGCTGCGCTCCTGAAAATTCGGGTGGACCGCCGGTCATTTTACGATATAGCGATGTTGCAAAAGTTACGTCAGGATGCCACTGAAACGGCGAAGGTCTACAATTGCCTTCAATGCTCTACATCGCCATGGTGGTGCTGGTCGTACTCCTGTATGGAAACCCTCTTCTGATTGCCTATCTTTGGTTCATGCGATTGACAGGAAACGGGCCTGAGTCTCCGCTGT
>JBPYDQ010000630.1:0-4581 GCA_051986135.1 Terriglobales bacterium
CGGGATTGGCGGTCCGTCGCCTCCCTCGCCGTCGATGCCGTAAGCTCCGCGCACTCCAAGCGCGCATATAAAAGGCCTTTAGCATATCAACCATTCGCGGCCACTGGCACTTTACTTGGGCTGGCGCAAAACCGGCACCTCTGTCCCGCCGCTTCCGCCGCCGCAGCGTTGCTCCGCCCAGCCGCGCCGGGCCGCGGAGGCGGGCACCGACAGATGCATATCGCCAATTTCAAGGAACGCCGGTCCCAGGATTAATGCTGGCCGACTCCCCGTTCTCGACACTTCAGTTCCCAAGTATTTCCGTTCCCATTGACTCTCCGCGGTGTTTGAGGTAGACTCTTGCCACTATCGTTGGGTTGGCAACCTATGTCGTTCGGCGTTCCTGGGCGCTTCTGGAACGGTACCTGTTTCCGCAGTTAGGGGTGGATTATGCATATTCGCAAACTCAGTTTCACACTTTGCGCGTTCGCGCTGACGTTGTGGGCGCAGAGCGATCGCGGAACCATAACTGGCACGATTTCCGACCCGGCAGGCGCCGTCGTTGCCGGCGCTGCAGTTGAGGCCAAGAACGTTGCAACAGGGGCGGTTTACCCGGCGGCTAGCTCGGCAACAGGGAATTACACCATTGCTCAATTGCCAGCTGGTAATTACGAACTGTCAGTGACTGTGCCGGGCTTCAAAAAATATGTTCGGACAGGTCTTCAAGTCGAGGTGGCTGGCACCCTGCGCGTCGATCCCACTCTCGAGGTGGGATCTGCCACGGAGTCGGTGACGGTCGAGGCCGCTGCGCCTCTGCTGAAAACCGAGGGCGGCGAAGTCAGCCACAACATTGCTACCCAGACTCTGGATGACCTCCCGATTCTCACGCTAACCGGCGCCGCGGCCAGCGGGGGAAGCCTCAACACCTTAGGCAACATTCGAAATCCGCTGTCCTCGGTCCTCCTGTTGCCCGGCGCGCGCATCTCCACGGATAACGTCCTGCGTATTAACGGCATGCCTTCCAGTTCGCAGTCAATCAACATTGAGGGCCAGGACGCTACTAATGGCTTCAGCAAAATGCGCAACCAGATCAATCAGGCGGGCGTGGAGGCCATTCAGGAAGTGACCATCCAAACCAGCAATTTCTCGGCTGAATATGGCCAGGCCGGCGGCGGCTATTTCAACTACACCATGAAATCCGGCACCAACCAGCTTCACGGCAGTGGCTTCGACTACTTCGTCAACGAAGCCCTGAATGCCGGAACGCCGTTCACGGACGCCGGCGCCACGAACCCCAGTAAGGCAGGCCAACTCGTGCGGAACCCGTTCCGGCAGAATGATTACGGCTTCACCCTCGGCGGCCCGATTAAAATTCCCAAACTCTACGACGGCCACGACAAGACATTCTTCTTTTTCAGTTTTGAGCAGTTCCGCCAAAGCCAGTTCACCACCAATACACAAGCCATCGTTCCGACACTGGCCCAACGCAATGGTGATTTCAGCGCAGCCCTCAGTCCCATATGCAACGGTCCCGATCCCGAAGGCCAAATGGTCTGCCTCAACGAAGTCTTTGATCCGGCCACGCAAAAAACCGTCAATGGCGTCCAGGTCCGCAGCCCCTTTCCAAATAACGTTATCCCCATGAGCCGGATGGACCCTACGGCGGCGATCATTCAGAACCTGATTCCGCTGCCCAACACGCCCGGCCTGATCAACTACACGGCGCCGGGGTATTCGAATTTCCGGCACACCACGATCCCTTCTATCAAGATCGATCACAATATCAGCGCGAAAATGAAGTTCGCCGCCTACTATTCCGCCACTAAGACGTTGTCGCCGCAAACCAACGGCTTTCCCCAACCATTTACAGCCTTGCAGCCGCAGGACGCCTTAGCGCAGACTACACGGGTCAACCTTGATACGACGCTCACGCCCACTCTGCTCTTCCACATCGGCGCAGGTTATCTGGAACTGTCCAATCCCGCGGGCGGCGCCCCGTACGACCAGAGGAACGGCTTGTTCCCCCAAGGCATTCCCTTCACGGATTATCAGTACTTTCCGAACCTGGGCGGTATGTCGAGTGCCTTGGGCGGCGGATGGAGCGGCGGAGGACCTTACCCCGCTGTCACTAACACCGGCGTCCCGTTTGGCCTGACGCCGCAACAACACGACTACAAGCCGACTTTCAACACTAGCATGACTTGGGTCAAGGGAAACCATACCTATAAGTTGGGAGCGACCGCGCTGTTCGAAGGCGTACAAAGTGTGAACGCCAGCCGCGCCCAGGGAGAATTCACATTCTCACAACAACAAACTGCCGATCCCTGGCAAAACGGCCAGCCTTTTTCTGTCACCTCCGGCAGCGGATTCGGATATGCCAGCTTCTTTCTCGGGACCAGCTCTGGCGTCTCAACGGCAGCGCCTGCTGATCAACGCCTGGGAACTCATTCCATTGGGATTTATATCCAGGACAGTTGGAAGGTCACTCGGAAGTTTACTTTCGACTACGGTCTGCGCTGGGATTATGCCATCCTGTGGAAAGAGCAATATGGGCGCTTGCAGAGTGCCGCCTTCAACCTTCCTAACTCCTTGATCGGTGGACGGATCGGCTCCATAGAGTACGAAGCCACTTGTAAGTGCCACTTGGCCAACGCGTACCCCTTTGCCATCGGGCCGCACCTGGGAGCCGCCTATCAGATCTCGCCGAAGACAGTGTTTCGCGCCGGCGGCGCCATTTCTTATGCGTCGGTCTCGGATGAGGCCGGCCTGGGCGCCAATTCTGACTTCTATGCTCTTTCGCCGGCGGCCTACGGTGCATCCGCCGGAAACCTGCTGTACGGCGATCCGCTTGGTCCCGGCAACCATTACGGAAATCCGGTGGTGCACTGGCCGAATTTTAGTCCCCAATATCCGGTTCCCGCGGCGCCTGGAGTCATCCCGCCCTCCTCGCCGTTCGTCTCAATCGCTCCCAACGCGGGCCGCCTGCCGCGCATGTTCCAGTGGAGCATTGGGCTCCAGCGCGAGCTTGCATCCAACCTGGTGGTGGAGGCCGCCTATGTGGGTAACCGCGGTGTCTGGTGGGTAGGCCCCCTGCTAGCCGGCTTGAATTACAATGCGCTTACTCCGCAAGGGTTGCTCTCGCAATATGGAATCGATGTGACCAATCGAGCAGATACCACTCTCCTCAACACCCAGATCAATTCACCAAACGTAACCGCGCGTTTCCCATGGCTGGCCAACCCAAACAGCGTTTACCCGGGATTTCCGGCCACGCAAACTCTGCTTCAGGCGCTGCGGCCGTACCCGCAGTGGATCGGTATCCCCCCGTTCCTTGGGCCGCCCGATGGGAACACTTGGTACGACTCGCTCCAGGTAAAGCTGACGAAGCGCTTTTCGCACGGCTTGAGCGTACTGACGACGTACACCTGGCAGAAGGAACTCACCAACGGCACCAACGCCAACACCGCTTATGTCACGCCCTCTCCGCCCCTCATCAACGATGTGTTCAGCCGGGCGATCGACAAGCAGATTTCCGGCTTCAGCCTGCCACAAGCCCTGGTGATCGCATTCAGCTATACCACGCCGAAACTGCCAAGCGCCGCGAGCGGATTCGGCAAAGCGGCTTCGTCGATATTGCGCGACTGGACCTACAGCGGTGTCCTCCGCTATCAAAGTGGCCAATTGCTGCAAAGTCCCGATTCCGCCAATAACCTGCTCTCGAACCTGGGTCGGGGGCCATCGAACAATCCGGCGGTCTGGGGAGGCGGCTATACGTTCCTTGACCGGGTCCCCGGCCAGCCTTTATTTCTGGTGGATCCCAACTCTCATTTCGATCCGACCACGCAATTGGTGCTGAATCCCAAAGCTTGGGTCGAACCGCCGTATGGTATGTTCGGGACCTCCGCGGCCTACTTCAATGACTTCCGCTGGCAGCGGCAGCCCGCCGAAAGCATGGCACTTGGGCGCGTTTTCCGAATCCGAGAGCGAGCGACTCTCAACGTGCGAGCGGAATTCCAGAACGTGTTCAATCGCCTCTTCTACCAGATGCCTAGCAATAGCGGCGCCACAACTATCACGACGCCTACTGGCCACGGGAACAGTTTGAGCGGTGTCACTGGTCTGTTGTCTTCCGGCTGGGGCTTTGTGAACTGGGTAAACGGCGGCAGCCCTGGAAGCGGTGGAGCGCAGCCGCGCTCGGGGCAGATCGTTGCACGGTTTAGCTTCTGATTCGGGCAAAGCACAACCCTGGAACTCCTGCTCAAACCGGTCACGCCAAAGGTATGGAAGCGCATCCCTTGCGCGGGTGGTCGCAAAGGCGACTCGCCCGATGGTTCAGCGCATTCTGTGGGGTGACGCGTGATGCCCGCCAAGCGGCAGCATACGCGGTGAGTCTCCAGATGCAGGAAGAACAGAACGTAGTACGTCACCAGGCCGCGCCACGTCAGGACCTCGACCGTGAAGAAATCGGTTCCTGCGAGCACGTC
The DNA here is from genome assembly GCA_051986135.1 of Terriglobales bacterium. Taxonomy (GTDB): domain Bacteria; phylum Acidobacteriota; class Terriglobia; order Terriglobales; family Acidobacteriaceae; genus Gp1-AA122. The sequence goes on from JBPYDQ010000630.1 coordinate 4,464, forward strand.
CATGTGCCGGCGGATAAATTCCTTCCAAGTCGTCGTTTGACTCCGCTTGGGGGCGGGTGCGACGTTGTTGCGGCGTAGGATATTGCCCACAGTCTGGTCCGAAATCTGATGACCCAGG
>JBPYDQ010000631.1:0-2807 GCA_051986135.1 Terriglobales bacterium
TTGTTCTCATAAACGCACAGACGGCTCGATCATTCCAGGTACGCACCTCATCACGTGCGCGTAGATCAGGATCCTTAAATGAACTCTGTGTCTATGGAAAGGACCCTTCAAGCGTTGGAGCGGGAGCGGGGAGGGCGATGGAGGCGAGGCTCCCAGTCGGTTCAGTTGAAACTGTACTGGCGTTCACAGGCTGTCCGGCATATCTTTCACGTGCTGCCAGGAGAAACAATCCTGGAGTGGGGAGGTGGCACCGGGCTTCTGACGGAGCAACTCCAACAAATCTTCCGCGGAGAGAATTCGATCACCAGTGTGGTGTTCTCCGATGATCTTCTCGAGGAGGCGCGGGCGCGACGCGTCCCCGGAGCCACATTCTTGCGTGTAGCGAATCTTCGCAACGACCTTCCCTCGGAACAGTTCGATTACGTCATCGGTTCTGGAATGCTGTGGCACCGCTGGCTGCCGGAGTGTCTGGCTTCGATTCACCGTGCTCTCAAACCGGGCGGTCAGATTCTTTTCTTCGAGCCGAATCTACGGTTCCCGGCGCGGGCCTTCCACCAGATTCGATCGCGCCGCGGAATTACCGAATCCTGCTCGATTCCAGCGGACTGCGTCATTCAGACATGTTCCCACCAGGAGTTTACCCATATCGATCTGACGCCGTACGACATCGTTTCCAGCCATCTTGGCCGACGCATGATGCGACTCCTGCAGGCTAAAGCCGTGTTGCTGGAGCAGATGCCCGGACTCCGTGGCGCTTGCGCCAGCATGTGCTTCACTGCCCGGAAACCCGGTCTGCGAGTCAGGCCTGCGGTGAATCTTGCGACGCGGCCCGAGCTACAGGGCGCCGTCTCCGTCGTTCTGCCGGCGCACAATGAGGCCTCGAATCTTCCACGCCTTATCGAGCGGCTGACCAGCCTCTATGGACCATATTTCCACGAGATCATTGTGGTGAACGATAACAGCACAGATGAGACAGCGAATGCGGTCAAGACGATCGCAAAGGCCGATCCGCGCGTCCGTCTGGTGAATCGAACCATGCCCAACGGCGTCGGGAGGGCGCTGAAGGACGGATACCGCGCCGCAACCGGCCGGTATATCTTGTCGATGGATTCCGACTTTATTGAGATTTTGCCCGAGCTCCGCGCGTTGTTCGATGCCGTGGCCGATGGGCGGGAGGGCGCCATTGGCAGCCGCTTCTCGCACGATTCTATCCTGATCAATTATCCTTTTTTGAAACTGCTTTTTAACCGTCTGTGCCATACCCTAATTAAGCTCTTCTTACTGGATCAAGTTCGTGACATCACGAATAACCTAAAGCTGTATCGCGCCGACATACTGAAGGATCTGGAGATTGAATCTCCGCATTTTGCTGCCAACCTGGAGACCGGCCTCAAGCCCCTGCTGGCCGGTCATGACATCGTTGAAGTGCCCATTTCCTGGATCAACCGAACATTTGAAATGGGCGATTCGAGCTTTAATGTCCGAAAGGTTGGGCTAGACTACGCACGCGCGCTCTTCCGATGTTGGCGGAAACGCGATTCCATTCGTCACGGGCTGTTTACTCTAAACTTCCGACCGCGCCGGCATCGCTCGGTTGTCGCCCGAAACCTATGAGCACGGTAGTCTCCCCGACTCCCAACTCCTCCCGTGACGCGACAGGGAGTCTGCTCCGGGTGTGGGCCCCGGCGCTCGCAGCTTGGGAGAGCCTCGCGAACTCGCGACTCGCCGCATACGTTTTCTTCGCGGCCGTGTACATTTGGCCAAGTGTCACGCTTGCGCGTCACAAGCTGCTCTGGGATGACGAGTTTTTCACTCTATATCTCTCTAAGACCAAGACGTGGAATGACCTCCTCGCGGCGCTGGCGACAGGCGCCGATCAACATCCGCCGAGCTTCTATTACTTGACTCACCTGGTATTCAATTTAGCCGGCACTACGCATATCACACTCCGACTTCCCTCCATCGTGGGTTTCGGCATGGCTTGTTTGTGCCTATATGAGATTGTGAGCCGGATCCTGACTCGGCCCTGGGGAGTAGCTGCGATGTTGCTGCCTCTTACCACGAATCTTTACCTTTATGCGGTCGAGGGCCGGGGGTACGCTCTCGAGCTCGGATTTGTATCGTTTTCAGTTTTGATGTGGATGCTGGCGTGTGAAGGAAGAAACCGGATGTTAGCAGTCCCACTACTCGCAGCCAGTCTTTGTGGGGCTGTGGCTTCTCATTACTACGCAGGCCTGGTGCTGATTCCATTGGCAGGCGGCGAACTGGTGAGAACGAAACTCCGAGGAAAATTAGACGTTCCCGTATGGCTGGCATTTGGAGGCGCGCTCCTCCCTGTGGTGGCTTTTGGCCACACGATTCTGAGCGCCAGGGCTTACTCCGCGCACTTCTGGGCGGTCCCCCATCTACGCCTCGCCGTAGATTGGTACATCACGACAATCGGGTACTGCATTTTTCTTCCACTTGGCGCGTTTGCTCTGGTGATCTTGTTCCCGATTTCGCAGCCCTCATTCTCGTCGACAAGCGCCAGCCACCTTCGCCCTTGGCATACCGTCACCGTCTTTCTATTTGCGTTTGTTCCTGTGTTGGGCTTCGTCATCGCAAAGCTCGTCACGCACGCCTATACGGAGCGTTACATGATCGCTGCCTGCCTGGGTGTCTGCACTCTGCTGATCCTGGGCTTGAGACTCATAGTCGCCAACGATCGGCTAGGGCCGGCACTTATTTGCGCAATGTGCCTGCCGTTCTTCTTTTACCATTTCTACGAAATGAACCGACATGAGCTTGCAGACCTCCAGGACCTACGA
>JBPYDQ010000632.1:0-3678 GCA_051986135.1 Terriglobales bacterium
GCCGATCAGCTGGCACGCGGCAAATGGTGGGAAATTTACGGTGATCCTCAGCTCAATCGCCTGGAGGATAAGATCAAGGTTTCCAATCAGACCCTGAAAGGGGCTGTGGCGCAATTCGAACAAGCGCGGGCATCGGTGCGCTTCGAGCGCGCTGATTTTTACCCGACCGTGACGGCGGGAGCGGCGGGTTCCGCAATCCGCCTATCCAGCAACCGCGCCTTGGCAACGAGCCTCTCGACAACGAATTACAGTGACATACTGATGCCAGTGGTGAATGTCTCCTATGAGCCGGATCTGTTCGGCCGTATCCGGCATACGGTGGAAGCGGCGCGAACCGGCGCGCAAGCAAGCGCGGGAGACTTGGAAAATGTGAGCCTCAGCTTGCATGCGCAGCTGGCGGTGGACTACTTCGAACTCCAATCTCTCGATGCCGACGAAGAGGTGCTGAATTCAAGCGTAGCTACCTTTGAAAGGGCGCTGGAGTTGACGCAGAACCGTTACAAGGGCGGGGTTGCGTCGGCCGTTGACGTGGCACAGGCGCAGACGCAGCTGGAAACAACGCGTGCGCAGGCGATTGACGTCGAGGCGGCGCGGGCTCAATTCGAGCATGCCATAGCCGTGCTTATCGGAGAGCCGGCGTCGTCTTTCGGTATTCCGAGTTCCCCTCTGAAGCTAACACCTCCTCTGATTCCTGTAGGACTCCCTTCGGAGTTGTTGGAACGGCGTCCGGATATCGCCGCGGCGGAGCGCCGAGTGGCATCGGCTAACCAACAAATCGGGATAGCGCTTGCCGCCTATTTCCCATCCGTCAGCCTTTCAGGCAGCGGCGGTTTCGAGAGCACCTCACTGACAAACCTGCTCTCCGGTCCAAGCGGGTTCTTTAGCGCTGGAGCTTCAGCCTTGGTAACAGTTTTCGATGCCGGGCGGCGACGTTCCGTCTCAGAGCAGGCGCGGGCAGTCTACGAGCAAAATGCGGCGAACTACCGCGAGACCGTCCTCAGCGCGTTTCGGGAGGTGGAAGATAATCTGGCTTCTTTGCGCATCTTGGCTGAGGAAACCAAGACACAGCAGGCGGCGGTCGCTGCGGCCGAGCATTCTGTCGAGTTATCTACCAACCGCTATAAAGGGGGAGTGGCCAGTTATCTGGAAGTTACGACGGCTCAGGGGATCGCTTTGTCGAACCAGAGGCTGGAAGTCGATGTCCGGGGGAGGCGCATGACCTCCAGCGTTCTGTTGATTCAGGCCTTGGGCGGGGGGTGGACGGCTGGGGAACTGCCAACGGGCAAGATTCCAAATCTGCCGGCCTCCTTCACCGGGCAGTAGGCTCGGTTGGCAGCAGCGATACTCTTCTGCCCCACGACCCTAGCCCGGCACACCCGCCGGCACGGCTGCTGGGCTGCCTTGCTAAGCCTAAGAAAACATTAGCATCGCTGTTCTTTGTTCCCTTAGGCTAGTTTTGTACCCAGTTCGCGCAGCACAGATCACGCACATCGAGGCATAGTCGAGGCTGCAGTCATACGCTGGCTTGCTCGTGACTTCTCGCTTGGCAGCGAAGGCTTCACCCCGTCACGATTCGGGCCACTACGTTCTCAATAGGAAGTTATTGTGCGCTCGTTGCGCGCTACCGGCAGACGCTAACTGATCCCAATATTTGACACAGCCTTTATTTCTCGTAACCGTTCGATTACGAGTTCAATCGAGATTTTCGGCAATTGAGGACCCTAACCCTGCGTGTACGTGACGTCGCTTCTCAGCAATTACTTGAAACGCTACCAGTGTCGAAATCGTATATTCCCGATATGCGAATCCGGTTAGCTCTGCTTTTGAGTGTCATGTTTATCGCCAGCGGCGTGGCTCGCACTGCCGACTTGGCACTGTCTGGCGCAAAGATTTACCCCTCACCTACAGATCCCCCAATCGAACAGGGATCGATCGTGATGCGCAACGGCCTCATTCTTTCCGTTGGTCCCAGCTCGACGATCAAAATCCCGCATTCGGCAATAGTCATCGACTGTAAAGGACTCGTCGTTACTGCAGGATTCTGGAACAGTCACGTCCACATCCTCTCTCCCGCTCTTCTTCACACACAAGACTCGGATGCAAAGAGGCTTGATCAAGAGCTGGACGCAATGTTCAACCGTTGGGGCTTTACCACCGTGTTCGACATTGCCTCAGTGCTTGACAACACGCTCGCACTACGCCGTCGCATCGAAAGCGGCGAACTGCGCGGCCCACGTATTCTCACGGTCGGAGAGCCCATCTGGACGCTTGAGCCGGTGTATGTTCGTGATTTTCTCCGCCAAAATCATATCCATATCGAGAACACGCAGACGCCGGAACAAGCGATTGCTCTCGTGCGTGATCATGCCGCGAGAGGTGCAAATGGGATCAAGTTGTTTACGGGATCCGACCAGGGGCACGGCCAAGTGGCCCTCCTACCCGTAGCCACGGCCAAGGCCGCAGTAGATGAGGCACACCGTCACGGTATGCCGGTCTTCTCCCATCCCACGAATGTAGAGGGCGTGCGTGCTGCGATCGATAGTGGCGTTGACGTACTGGCCCATACACTGCCCCAATCACCACCATGGTCTCCCGACTTCACCCAGCAACTGAAGCGTGCGAACCTGAGCTTGATCCCAACCCTGACCTTGTTCGAGGTCGAGGGGCGCAAGGCAAACGTCCCCGACCAGCAACGTACGGCTTGGATCGCCCAAATGGTTGACCAACTCCGTGCTTACTCACAGGTGGGCGGCGATATTCTGTTTGGAACGGATATCGGCTACACCGACCACTACGACACGACGCTGGAATTCACTCTCATGTCGCAGGCGGGCATGAACTATAAGCAAATTCTCGCGTCTCTCACGACAGATCCAGCGCGAAAATTTGGAGATTCCGACCGTATCGGCCGCATCGCGAAGGACATGAAGGCCGACCTGGTGATCCTAAGCGCCGACCCTGCTGAGGATGTTACGGCATACTCCAAGGTGCGGTTCACGATCCGCAACGGCAAAGTTCTCTACAAGGAGAGATGATCTCCAACGGACTGGGGCCAGCAGCATCTCAACCGCGCAGTTGACGTAATCTCAAAACCCCTGCCACGGGGGATTTTGAGTGCAACGGGATATTACGTCAATAATCCGCCTATGCCGGAGATGTGGTTATACGGCCGATTAACGATAGCCACAAAAGGCAACCGGAAGATGGGGCGCTCTATATTGATCTAACGTTCCCTCATTCGTATGACGTCGAGGAAGTGCACCAGTTGCGGGGCATTGAAGGGATCGACGTCCCTGCTTCTTACGTCTCACGATCGAAAGCACAGACCGGAACACGACGGCCTCTGGTTAAATATCCGGGCGCAAACTGCTAAGTCTTGGGTTGGCGTATTTGGATTCGGCAATAACTCGCCGCCCGCTTTTTTCTCGGGTGCTCAGCTCACCCGACCCACGCCGTGTCTAAGTGAGCAGGTTATCTGGTGAAGAGCGACCACCTGAGACTTGGAAACAGATACCTATCTTGCCAGTTCTCGACGTTCGTTCAGTGCCGGCGCACGGACTGCTCGTACTCGCTGACTTCACCCGATTGGCTGCTTACGACAGAAGGGGGGCTGGTTTGGAAGAGTCCGCGCCTATGCTGGGACGAACTGAAGATTATTAACGTGACGCACCATACCAT
>JBPYDQ010000633.1:0-3603 GCA_051986135.1 Terriglobales bacterium
GGGTTGGCCTGCTCCACCACGATCACCTGCTTGTTCTCGACTTCCTTGGTCTCCACCTTCTGCTGCTCGTTCGATTTCAAATTGCCTTTGTCCTTGGCTTTTTTGCGCATGCGCTGCACGGCATCCATGACGTCACTTTGCTGGGCCAGGAAGGCGTTGCCCAGATCGGTAGTCCACTGGATGTCGTCTGCCAGGCGCTTGACGACCTCCGGCAAACCGGCCAAAGCCTGGACGCTCGGATCCCAGGGCTGCTTGGCCACAGCTTCAGCGAGCTCTTTGTCCTTCAGCTTGGGGTTCTTCGCGAGCCACTGCTGAAGCTGCATAATTTCGAGGGGATATGTGGATGCCGCCAGTGTCTGGGCCAGTAAAGGGTCCGGATAGAGAGCAATGGGTGCTACAAGAGAATCCAACTGGTCGGGAGAAATCTTCGCAGCCTTCTCCTCGGACGAGGACTCTTGCACCGGCCCAGAGGTTGGCCAGTGCGCGAGGGAGTCACCCGGAACGAGGGCAAGGGCACAAACGATCACTAGCACTGTTTGGAACCATGTGTCCTTTCGTTGCGATTTCATAGCTAGTTGTTCCCTCATTTACCTCCCAACCTCAACTGGAAGTTAGGCTGCGCCGGATAGTCACGAGCGCTTACTTGTTCATCGCTTCTGGAACGAGCAATCGAAGCGGCTGCAGACCTACAAAGTGCGAGATCCTGAACGTTCTGCAAGTCCGGATCTCGGAACACGCGATATCCTGAGTCGTCGACCGAGTTGGGGATGTTCGAAGACATTGCCGCCGATTTTGGGCGGAAAAGTAAAAGCTGCTGAATAGGTGCTAACAGGGTGAGGAGAACGATCAGCAGCCTCGCCATGCTATGCGTGGGCTTATTAGCCGTTAGGCCCATAGACTTCCCTCTCTGTTGCGAGCTGAGGGAGCATGTTCATCAACCGTAGCAGTCGTCACGCAATGGCGACATCCGAAAATCTACGGTAATCTCCATGAATACCGAGTTCTCTGACCTGAGGAGCTGTACCAACAAAATGCAGCGAAGTGATGCTTGCTTGAGCAGTGTGGTTCTACAATAAGCGAGCTTTCGCATGCTGGCGTTACTTTTCTCCTTCCCTAGCTCGGGCAGCAGGACTGTGTCCGACCACGCGCCCCTGTCCGTGCAACCTCCGCCAAACGCCCTGTGGCATCCGGAATCGCGCAGTCTGCACGCTGAGCTCATTCGGCTTTTGGTTACCTTTCCACTCAGCCACGCTGCGGATTAATTGCGAAATCAGGCGTCTCGGAGTCCCCAACCGGGGTTCTGAGTGTCGCCGGGATTTTTCTTCAATGAGGCAAAGAAGACGGTTATTTGAAGTAGTTAACCCTCGCGCAGTTCCGCCACCTGATCAAGCTGCGCGGTCCACCGAACTTTTCCCCGTAGCCGAGCGCTTGGAGACAAACTGTCGCAAGAGAAGCCATACTGCAAGGAAGGATAGTGTCAGTGTGAGCAGTACGAGTTCAACACCACGGAGGAACAAATGATCGATGAGGTCGCGGGATCTCGCGTCGAAATCCTTAAGTGTCCTCTCGCTGATCGTTTGCAGGTGCTCATCCATGGCATGCAGTACGATCGGCCACTCTTCGCGAAGGTCCCTGGTAGCAGCGAGCCGCTCACCGCGCAATTCGGCCAAGGCGTCGATTCTCTCTTGCGTCAGTGAGTCGAAGACTTGCCGGCGCTCTTCCTGCAGGAAGGATTGAGCGGCCAACCGCTGACCCACAACATCTGCCAATACTACTTCTCGGGCATTCCCCGCTAGTTCTGGCAGCCGTTCCATGCTGCCCGAGGTTTTCTCTAGCGCTCTGGATATAGACGCCAGGTTGGACTCAGCCGTGCTCAGTTCGGGGTGATGACCGAGGTCGCTGAGCAACAGTTCGACTTGCCAGCGCCCCTGTTTTGGAAGAAGGGCGTTGTACGAATCCAAACGGGCTGTGATATCGCCCAGGCTCTCTTGTATTGCCTGGAGGGACGCAGCCGCTCCCAGGTCGGCTTTGTCGGCCTGCTGGATTAGCTCCGGATCGGCGGATCGCCGGCCACTCAACCCGCTCTGAATGGGATGAGCTGCAGCCCAGCTGCCAAGCCTTCGCCGAAGATCGTGAATGTCGGCGGAGGGTGCGGCCGCCCGAACCAATTGCTCCATCTCTTCATCCATTGTCTTGAGGGTGTCGATCGGAACGGACTGAAGCGCTCCAAATTCCTCTTTCACTGCCGGTTGTTGCATATACGCCGTCATCTGAAAAATAAATACCCATGTGTCGATGATGGCAGCCACCGGGTCGGTATTCAACAGCGAGGTCTGGAGGGTCGGAATTGCTTCGACTTTCCACACGAGCGCCTGTCTCCGCGCGCGGGGTGAGGACGATGCAAGAATGATTCTATCGGCGGCATTTTCAATCTCGGAAGAGTATTGGGCTAAGAGAGATTGGTTTCGGGAACTGAGTTCTGGTACGGACGCTTCCACAGTTTTGGCCCGCTTGATCGAAGATGTCTTCTTGGTGGCACGTGCACCGCAACCGCAGAGGAACAGCACCAGTCCAAACAGCAGGCAAAGCAAACCCTGGGCTGTGAAGCCTGCATTTCGCATGGTACGGCGATTGTGCGACATGGTGTTGGTATAGACTTTGCAAAGCCTTTGCGTTGCAGTTGGATGCGCTCCGGCTTTTCATGTTTCTCGCCTGTCAGCTTTGACAGGTCACCTTAACTCACGACCGAAATCTACTACTCAGGTCGGCTGAGTACGTGCATCGTTTTGGCCGGTGTTGGCGTGGCCATGCTTGTGGGATATTCAGGCAGACCCATCATCGACAGCAAAGGAAGTGCGTGTTGCTCATCGTTACGGTTCGTCTTCGCCCTTCCTCTGAGTTACCAACCTCCACTCCGATTCCCGGTTTTGCAGATTCTCTACCTGGCAACACTGTAAATTCATCACTTGAAATTAGACGTTTCTCGGTTCTCATGTCTGTTTCGACTCCCACGTTTGTGAATACCTGGAAAACTACGGCTCGCCAAGCAGTGGATGTATCACGCAGAATCTCAGCGGTAACCACTGACACTGATTTTGGCTTCTCAGGTCTGTGACCAACACGGATAAACCCGAACTAGCAGCACTGGCAGCATTGCAACGGATCTATAACGTCGCCCATGAGACTTAGAAGAAAGTTCTTGCAGATCCCAAAGGTTAGCAAAGATTGCAAGCCGAAAATCTCGGCTTCTGCCCTTGCTGAAGTAAAAGAAAATTTTGAGGCGTATTGCTCGCTAATCCTGCAATCCGATCTGGCCCCAAATTCACAGAACATATACATAGAGTCCGGTGATAAGTTCGTTCGATGGCTGAGTGGTCGTTTCGTGCCTGGCGCTAGAAAAGAAGGTGAACACGGTGGCCACTAGTCCATTCCACAGCTACACACCACAACGATTTCTAAATTAATACACGTTAGGGTGCCGAGTGCTGTCGCAACCCTCGGAATCTAGGAATCCTACGACATACCTACCAGAGTAGTTTTGCGAGTTCCGCCGATTCTCAATTCTGAGTAATGTGAGCTGCTTAAAGCCGCGCCACGCGGATG
>JBPYDQ010000634.1:0-22884 GCA_051986135.1 Terriglobales bacterium
ATGTGTTGAACCAAGGTTGCTCCAAAGGCCATGCGCTGGAACGCTGGGCCGGGCATCGGGGTATTCCTCGCGCTGAGGTTATGGCCATTGGAGACAACTACAATGACATAGAAATGCTTGCCTTTGCCGGCTACCCGGTTATCATGGGGAATGCCTCGGAGGAACTCCGGGGCAGGGGCTGGAATGTCACTCTGCCTAATGACCAGTGTGGCGTGGCGGCGGCCGTAGAGCAGGCGCTGAATCCGAGTCGGGCAAGCCTTCGAAGCCAAAGCAAACCCGTCGATTGGCGGCAAGAACCTGCACGATCAAGTTAAATGTCCTTGCGCAATAAAATCGGTGCTGCTGTGCTCCTATTGCTGGGTGTGATTTCTGCTTCGGCCTCCGATGTGGCTGTTTTGCGCAATGGCTTCTCGATCCGTCATGAGAGCCGGGAAGCAATCGGCAGCATGACACGTTTGTATACCGCAGCAGACAAGAGTAGTTATGTGGATGTTCCAACCGATCAGATCGAGCGATTTGACGAGGATCTGACGCCGATAGCTAAAGTTAGCGCTCCCATCGCGACCAAGCCTAACCTTCAGGAAGTCATTCAGGGCGCGAGCGAAAAGCAGTTGCTGGATGCCGACTTGGTGAACAGCGTGATACGCGCCGAAAGCGGATTCAATCCTCACGCGGTCTCGCCCAAAGGCGCCCGCGGCTTGATGCAGTTGATGCCCGGTACCGCCTCGACCTTGGGTGTGACTGACTCGTTCGATCCGGAGGCCAATGTAGAGGGAGGAACGCAATACCTGCGCTGGCTGTTGGACCGATACAACTATGATCTGCCCAAAGCGCTGGCCGCTTACAACGCCGGGCCACATCGCGTCGAGCAATACCACGGCGTTCCACCCTATTCCGATACCCGGGCTTATGTAGCGCGAGTCATCCGCGACTTTAACCGCCACAAATTGGCCGAACGCAAAACAACGGCCGCCGTCACGAAAAAATCGCAGGCATCGGAGACCAAGCATTTTGTCGGCAAAACGACGGATCAAGCCAACGGCAAGTAAATAGAACCACCCTGTTTGACCTCTACGGATGTGTCATTTAGTGTGATGTTTGGTTGCAGGGCGTGCAACCCACTCAATTGATGACCAAGAAACGAATTCTGAGCACTGTCATTGTGCTCGCCATCCTGTCGGGGCTCGTGTATCTCCAGGTCCAGCACTGGCGATCGTTCGATTGGGTTCGCTTTCGGCAGGCCAGCCAGGTCAACCTCCTACACATTGCTACCGCCGTGGGGTTGGTGTATCTCACTTATGTCATGCGGGCATGGCGGTGGAAGATCTTTCTCGAGCCCGTCTGCCAAAGTCGAACCAGCCGCTTAGTGTCCCCAACTTTCGTCGGTTTCACCGGCCTGGCTCTATTGGGGCGGCCAGGCGAACTCATCCGGCCTTATCTGATTGCTAAGAAAGAAAACGTCCCGGTTCCGTCGCAACTTGGGGTGTGGACAGTTGAGCGAATTTTCGACGTCGGGGCGTTCACCGTGCTCATGACCATCGACGTGTTCTCGTCCTCACAATTGCGAACTCACCCGTATATCGGCAAATTTCAAGAGGCAGCGATCGTTCTTTGTATCCTGGTCGCGCTTATGGCGGCGATCGCCTTTCTGATACAAAGATGGGGTCACACCTTCGCCAGCCGTCTCGACCGGGTCATATCGCCGATTTCCTCCAGTCTCGCCCAGCACGTCGACCAGAAGGTACGGGCCTTTGGCGAAGGCTTGAACACCATCGCTGGAACACGGGCCTTCGTGCAGCTCGTCGTGGTATCGCTGGCCATGTGGTTCATCATTGCGTTGGCCTACCGTGAAGTTGCACACTCCTACCCCCCGGAGATCCCGGGTGTGCCGGCGGCTAGTGCGCCGTCCCTGGATGTGGAGACTGCGCAATTCGCCGGGGTTCCGGAATTGGCCGGACAGGAGCTTACCTCTGACGTGATCGCGGACGTGGCAACTGGGGTGGCACGGAAGGGTTACACGGTTAAGCAAGACGGCGAAGTGTGGCTGCTGCACAAAGGCAAGCGTCTCAAGAAGATTGGCGACCGGCCGCACCTCAGCAACCTGGACGTCTCGCGCGTGCTATTGCTGATGGGATTCAGCATGATCGGTTCGATTGTGCAGTTGCCTGCGGTCGGAGGAGGAAGCCAGCTCGCAGTCATAGGCGCGCTCCAGGTCATCTACGGCATCCCACCCGAAATAGCCGTGAGTTGCGGAATCCTGCTCTGGCTGGTCACTTTTATGAGCTGTGTACCCGTGGGTCTTGTCTTGGCGCATCGCGAGCACCTCTCGCTGAGGAAGCTCTCTGAACAGAGCGCACAAGAGGAGGAGCACGCCACAGCGGTACCTTCCCATCCCCACGTCTAGAGCGCCAGCGGTCAACAATCGCTACTCACGCTCAACAATTGCTATTCACTCAATGGCACCATGGCCCCGGCATCCGAGCCGAACTAGGGGCCTGAGCTCGGTCTGCGCGCGAAACCAAACCAACTCAATGCTGAATGCTGAGTGCTGCTACAATTCGATTTCGGTAAGAATGGGCTCCTAATGGGGTCATGGAACTGGTTAGCGCCACATGAAGTGTCCTTTTTGCGGCTTCCCCAACGATAAGGTCGTGGACTCGCGCGAAAGCAAGGAAGCCGACGCGATACGCCGCCGTCGCGAATGCCTGAAATGTGAGAAAAGGTTTACCACTTACGAGCGCATCGATGAGATCCCGTACATGGTAGTGAAGAAAGATGGCCGCCGCGAGAAATTTGAACGCCAGAAGGTACTCAACGGATTATTGCGCGCTTGCGAGAAACGCCCGGTGCCCATGGGGAAATTAGAACAGATTGTCAACGATGCGGAATCTTTCGTCATCGAATCTCCTGAACGCGAACGCAAGACCACGGAGATCGGCGAATTGATCATGAACCGGCTCCGCAAGTATGACAAAGTCGCCTATGTGCGCTTCGCCTCGGTTTATCTGGATTTTAAGGACGTGAAGGAGTTTATGGCCGAGCTCAAGGATCTGATGAAGACAAAGGAAACCTCCGAGGTTCGGCCTCGAGCCACGGCCAAGACCTGATAAGGCTACAGCACAAAGGAAACCGAGGTGGGCGATGCTTCTTTGTGTCCGGAGTGGTGAATTTTCTTATGACCTACCGCATAACCCTCATCCCTGGCGATGGCATTGGCCCGGAGGTCACGCGGGCGGCGGTTCGCATCCTGGAAGCCACCGGGCTCAAGTTTGAATGGGAAGCCTTCCAAGCCGGAGCCGAGGCCTACGAGAGACAGCGCGAGTACATTCCCAAGGAACTGATCCAATCCATTGAACGCACCCACGTTGCTCTGAAGGGACCAGTCACCACCCCCATCGCAGGCGGTTTCCCCAGCATCAATGTGGAGTTGCGGAAGCGCTTTGAACTATACGCAAATTTTCGTCCCATCCGTAACCTCCCGCATATTCCTACCCGCTATCCTGACGTCGATCTGATAATCGTCCGCGAAAATACCGAAGGACTCTATTCGGGCATCGAGCACGAGGTGGTACCCGGCGTGGTGGAAAGCCTGAAGATCATTACCGCCAAGGCTTCAACGCGTATCTCCCGGTTTGCTTTTGAGTATGCACGGAAGAATAAACGTAAGAGAATCCACGCCATCCATAAGGCCAACATCATGAAGTTGTCGGACGGCCTTTTCCTGCGCTGCTCGCGTGATGTCGCCAAGGAATACCCGGAAATCACGTATGGCGAACACATTGTCGACAACACTTGCATGCAGCTGGTCATGAATCCCTATCAATACGATATGCTGCTGCTCGAGAATCTCTACGGCGACATCATCTCCGATTTGTGCGCGGCTTTTGTCGGAGGGCTGGGATTTGTGCCCGGAGCCAATATAGGCGACGACTGCGCCATTTTTGAGGCGGTACACGGGTCAGCTCCCGATATTGCCGGCAAGAACATGGCCAACCCGACTGCACTGGTTCGCTCCGCACTACTCATGCTGCGGCATCTCGGCGAGTATGACGCTGCGCTCAAGATCCGCAATGCCCTGGAGAAGGTTTATCGCGATCGAGCCAAGCTGACACGAGATGTGGGCGGAAAGGCCGGAACCTCCGAGTTTGCCGACCACGTCATTGAGGCAATGGAGTCCAGTGAAGTCATGGCGGGACGGACGTAGTAGATGGCGCAAGCCGTCTTTCGGCTTCTCGCGCTCCTATCAGCTCCGCTACAAAGAATTACAAAGGAGCCGAATCGAACCGGCGGACCCTCTCCGGCCATAAGCACTTGCTGACTTCAGCTAGGCTTAACCGCACCCCCGGTCGGTAGGTCCGAGAACTGTCGCCAGGGTGTGACCGTTCCTCGCAGGGCAAAACCAAATAACTGGAATAAAGCCAGCAAGCCGCTGCCCTGACGCGAATGTCGGCATGAGGACTATTCCCGGGTTCGCGCCTGGCAATGACAGTAAGGATTATGGTCGGAGAGAAAACCAGAAAGGCCTGGTCAGTGACATGGGCGGACGTCGGCAGCTGCCTATCCAGGCGATCCCGAGTTTCCCTCTGCAGGAAGATGCGAACAGAAGAACCTCATCCAGCAACTTTCCAGGCCTTGCGGGTAGTGTTCTTCCTGGCAACTTACCTGTGAACCGGAATTGAGCAACGATTACCCAGCGATACCTAGCCCACATTGACGAACACTGTGGATTTTCAGTAACATTTCGCCGCTTCTATTTTTGGGGTCCGGGGGATGGCAATCACAACACGGCGTATTGGGGTGGTCCTATTCCAGCTGGGCGGACCGGACAGTGTGGAAGCGATTGAACCTTTCCTTTATAACCTGTTTTGCGATCCTGACATTATTGACTTCCCTTTCGCCCGCATAGGCAGAAGACCTCTGGCCAAACTGATTTCAACGACGCGCGCCAAGAAAGTACGACACCATTATTCGGTGATCGGTGGCGGCTCGCCAATCCGGCACTTTACCGAACGGCAGGCCCGCGCTCTTCAAAGGAAACTACAGGGGGCGGGACTCGATGCCCATTGTTTCGTGGCCATGCGCTACTGGCACCCTTTCACGGCAAAGGCCATCGCGCAAGTGCGGGAGGAAGGCTGTCAAGAAATTGTGTTGTTACCGCTTTATCCGCATTACTCTTCGACTACGACGGGGAGCAGCCTTAACGAATGGAATCGTCTATTCCACGATGACGTCCCGGTTCATCCAATTCAGAGCTTTTATCGGAATCCGGCCTACCTAGACGCACTGGTGGAGAAAGTTGACGAGGCCCTTGGCCGCTTCGCCGAGCGGGAACGCGCAGAGCTGGTTTTTAGCGCACACAGCTTGCCCCTCTCGGTGATCGAAAAAGGCGACCCCTACCAGCAACAGATCGAAGAGACAGTTAAACTAGTTATGAGGCGTGGCGGTTGGAGCAACCCTCGTCGTCTGTGTTACCAGAGCAAGGTGGGCGCGAGTAGGTGGCTGCAGCCTTCCTTGCGTACGACTCTGCGTCAGCTTGGTGGTCAGGGCGTCAAGAGTGTCTGTGTGGTACCGATCTCCTTCGTCTCGGATCACGTCGAGACGCTGGGGGAAATTGACCACGAAGCCCGCGCGGAGGCACGCGAACTGGGGATCGAGCATTTTGAAATGACTACGGGTCTGAATGATTCCCCCACATTCATCTCGGCGCTTGCCGCGCTGGTGATGTCGGCGTTGTCCCTCGATGCTGGAACAGAGGGCGTCGCCGGTTGCCTCGTAGCTGCCGATTAAAGAGCGGTTGTAAGAAAAGCGGAAAGGGTGAAGAACGGATGGCAGAGGAGAAGACTCTGGGGCGTCTCCCAAAGTGGCCCCGCAATGCGCTGAATAATTCTGTAATTGCGGCCGAGCAGGCATATCGCAAACGCTCCGGCCTGCCACTGCTGACAGATGCCGATATCGAGGCCCTAAAAGCTGGCTCACAAATGTCGTGGGAGACCGATGGCGGCGTCGTAACATCTTCGGCGCCGGCGGCATCGGCGGCTTCCGCTCCAGCTGCGGTCGCTACGCCGACCGTGACGGCCGTGGCTACGGCGGGGTTCAGTCCGGAAGTTGAGAAGTGGCTGGCTGCGGGTAAGAAATGGAGCAAGTCGGCGATCGCCGCTGAACAGGCACGCCGGAAGCGAAACAACCTGACGCCCCTAAATGAAGCCGAGATCACCGCGCTTCTGGGCGAGCCGGCTGGTGCGGCGAGCGCCGCGCCAGTAGCTGCAGCCAGTCAAGCGCCGGCAGCACCGAGTCGACCGGCGCCGGCAGCCAAGCCTGCCCTACCGAATGTTCCTCAAATTGCGCGCACCGGAACTGCAACTCGTTATGTGGGTACGCCGGCAGTCGGAACGTCCAAAGCGGCTGCGGCGGGCGGGATACCCGGTGTCGGCCCCGAGGAGACGACGGTTGATCAACGCCGCCGACGCCTGGTGTGGAGCGCAGTCGTCGCTTTCCTGGGTACTTGGCTGATCGCTTTCTTCCGTTTCTTCCTGCCCAGAACACTATTCGAACCAAATACGGTCTTCAAAATTGGTTATCCGACCGACTACGCCCTGGGCGTAGACACAAAATTTCAGCAAAAATACCGGATCTGGGTGGATCGCACGCCCGATCGTCTGTTCGTCATTTATGCACGCTGTACGCATCTGGGGTGTACACCCGACTGGAAGCCCAGTGAGAACAAATTCAAGTGCCCCTGTCATGGCAGCGGCTACGACAGCGAAGGGATCAACTTTGAAGGCCCCGCGCCGCGTCCGATGGACCGGGCCCATGTTGAAATCGCAGCCGATGGGCAGATTCAGGTGGATGTATCGAAACTGTATTCCTGGCCCAAAGGTCAGCCAAGCCGCTTTGATGATGATGGCGCTTTCCTGAAGGCCTAGGCTGCCGAGTGACGGCCCATCTCGGCCGTCAAGAACCGTAGAAGAGGGATAAGATGGCTGAAGAAAATCAAAACGGAAAAAACGGCAATGGGGCCCGGGTTGGGTTGCTGGAGCGGGTCAAGGCCGGCGTCAAGGAGGACGTCCAGTCGCTAAAGACTGATCTCCCCGCCAAGGCCAAAGAACAGGTCGAGGGCCTGAAGGATCCAACCAAGACACAGGTCTACACCTCGATCTTCCGGCACAAGCACGACGACACCCCGCGCAACCGGGCATTGGGCGTGCTTTCCAACGTGTTTCTGCATCTGCATCCGGCAAAGATCAACCGCGATGCCGTGCGCTACAGCTACACCTGGGGCATGGGAGGAATCACCTTTTATCTGTTCATTGTCCTTACATTCACCGGCGTGCTGCTGATGTTTTATTACCATCCCACAAAGGTGCAGGCATTTCGCGACGTTCTGTATTTAGAGCACGACGTTCCCTTTGGCAAGCTGCTGCGCAATATGCATCGTTGGGCCGCACACCTGATGGTAATTGGCGTCTGGTTGCACATGTTCCGCGTGTTCTTAACAGGCTCGTACAAAAAACCGCGCGAGTTTAACTGGAACATAGGCGTACTCCTGCTGGTGTTTACCCTGTTGCTGTCCTTTACCGGCTATTTGTTGCCGGACGATCAGCTCGGTTTTTGGGCGGTCACAGTTGGCACGAACATGGCGCGTGCTACGCCGCTGCTGGGCCATGAGGGACCGTTCGGGGCGATGTTGCGTATGACGCCATACAACGACATTCGTTTTGGATTGCTTGGCGGATCGATCGTGGATGCTAATGCCTTGCTCCGCTCTTATATCTGGCATTGCATCGGCATTCCTATCGTGGCTTCGGTTTTGATGGTCGTGCACTTCTGGCGGGTGCGTAAGGATGGCGGGATCTCCGGCCCGGCGCCAGTGATGTTGCCGGGAGAGATTAAAGAGAAGAAATAGCATCACAGCCGCTCGAGCGGCCGCGCAGGAGCACGAGCCACGGGAGAAAGCATGGACTGGTATCAACTTTGGTCAATTGCATCGGCGCCCGATAACGTTCCTATCGTTGCCCTGATTCCCCTGCTGGCCTTCTACATCTATCTCGCCTGGAGGCAGGCCAGCGCCAACGACGAACTGGTCGCAGAGCTGGAGACGAGTCCGGCGATGGCCAAGACCCACCATCGCAAGACCTGGCCCTTCCGTCCGGGCTGGCAAAAAGAAGTTCACGTCTGGCCTTTCCTGCTGCGCATTGAATTTCTGGCTGCGATCATCGTCACTATTATTCTGATGGTGTGGTCGATCACACTGAACGCACCGCTGGAAGAACCTTCGAATCCCAACTTGACGATGAATCCAGCCAAGGCGCCGTGGTACTTCCTCGGCCTGCAGGAAATGCTCGTGTACTTCGATCCCTGGATCGCCGGCGTAGTAATGCCAACGCTGATCATCGTTGGCCTAATGGTGATTCCGTATATCGATACCAACCCGCTGGGAAACGGCTATTACACCTGGAGACAGCGTAAGTTCGCCATCGGTACTTTCCTGTTCGGTTTCATCATTCTTTGGGTTTCGATGATCACTATCGGGACCTTTATTCGTGGCCCAGGCTGGCAGTGGTTTTGGCCTGGTCAAACCTGGGACCATAACCGACTTATTTACGAAGTGAACCGCGACTTGCCGGATCTGTTCGGCATCACGTCAAATTTGGGTAAAGGCATCTTCGGTGCGATTGTGGTTGGCGGATTTTATGCCGTGGGCGGATTCATTGCGCACGCCCTATTCCGCCGATACAACCCGAAAAATTATCGGCGCATGAGCCTTCTGCAGTATTCCATCATGATGGTGTTCTTGCTCACCATGGTGGCACTACCGATCAAGATGCTCATCCGCCTGGCTTTCCACATCAAGTACGTGTGGATAACGCCGTGGTTTAACGTGTAACGGGTTTTTCTCGTTTGTCATTAGTCGTTGGCTGAAGCGACGTCCGGTGCGAGTGGGTTTGCCGAAGACCGACCGAAAGCCAACGACCAGTGGGAGGATTTTGGTGCCTGATAAACCAGTCCCCGATAGTGATCCGATAACAACGAAGTCCTACGCGGTGCACTATGTGATCGCGACGGTTCTCCTGATTGCTTCCCTGTTCTGGGCGCTGTGGGACGAAGCTTACGGGCAGCGGCCGTGGAAGGCCTACCAGGAGACGTGGAAGCAGCGGTATTCCGTCTTTCTGAAGAGTGCGAAATCGAAGTCGAATACCTCGGTTAAGGAGGTCGAGGGCTCTTCCGATTACCAGGCTCTGGTCGAGACATACAAACAGGCTGTCAGGGACTCTTCGGCCCAGTCGAAACAGATAACGCAAAAACTGCGAGACGTGAACGGACGGCTCCTGGCGGTTCGTTCGGTCTTCACTGATCGTCGCGCCTACGTGAATGCACTCACCTACGAGATTGAGACGGAGACCAGCCCATCGGCCAAGAGAAGCAAGGAAGCCGAGGTCAAGAACTATAAGGCCAGACCGGCCACGGTCGTGTTCCCGGACGGAAGCCGCAAAACTTATAACTTCCAACAATTAGAAGAAGCGTTCACGGAGATCAACGACGAAAAGACGAAGCTCAGCCTAGAACTAGGGAGCGTGCTGAAGCCGGTAACCGAAGCCAAGGCGCGGATGGATCAGTACCTCACCGATCACATGATCGATCTCACGCCCGAACAGATCGCCGGACTCGAGAAGAAGACCGATGACCTGGACCCGAAAATCAACCAGATCAACGTGGCGGAGGCGAACATCGTGGACCGCTGCGAGTCCTGCCATCTGGGCATCCGCGAGCCGGTCAAGCTCACCGCCGCATCCATGAGTGCGAAAGGCGCCAAGCGACCGGATGAGTACGCACGAGCGTTTACCAGTCATCCTGAGCCGGAGCTTCTGACCATCCACGATCCGGAGAAGTTCGGATGCTCGCCTTGTCATCAGGGGAATGGCCGTGCCACCACCAGTGTCGAGAAGGCTCACGGAAATTATGAGCACTGGCTCTGGCCGCTGTACGCCAAGCAAAACGTACAGGCCGGCTGTCAGACCTGCCATGCCGCGGACATGGTGCTCACCAAGCCGGACGGCATGTGGGAGGTGATCGACTCCGGTAAGCGTCTTTTCCGCGACAAGGGTTGCGTGGGATGCCACCGTTATGAGGGCTACGATCGCGAGCCGGAGCAACTGCAGTCCATTAATCAGCAAATCAAACTCTTCGACCAGCAGAAGATCGACAATCTTAAAGATGCCGCGGATCTCATGAAGCAAGCCGATGCCGCCGCCAGCAACGAGGAGGCTAATCGGCTCAACAACCGGGCGGTCGCCCTGAAAGTTGCCAACAGCAAAATTGACGGCCGTTTACAACAGCTGGATTTCCAAACCCACAGCTTGATGCAGGACGTGAAGAAGGTTGGACCCAACCTGAAGGATGTCCGTTTGAAGCTGAACCGTAACTGGATTCCTGTCTGGTTGAAAAAACCGACTGATTTCCGTCCGACCACCAAAATGCCGAATTTCCGGCTAAGTGATGAACAGATCCGAGCGATCTCGGCATATCTGTGGCAGTCCGCTCTATCCGATCCTCTGTCCAAGCAGAAACCAGGCAATCCGGACCACGGGAAACAGTTGTTTGAAACACGCGGATGCCTGGCTTGCCACTCTATTGGAGAAGGCGAAAATGTACGCGGAGGAACTTTCGCGGCCAACTTGACCCGCGTAGGGGAAAAAGCCAACTACGATTACCTGGTGCGCTGGGTCCACAATGCGCGCCTACGGACACGGCCTTATTGCCCGTATGAGAAAAAAGATATCGGCCCGGAAGATTACGCCAAAAAAGGTCTGCCGTACGTTTTCGATCTCGAGCACAGTCAATGTCCCAACGACGGACACGAACTCGAAGTGCAGAACATGACCGTAATGCCCAGCCTGAGACTAAGCGAAGACGACGCCCGCGACGTCGCCAGCTATCTGATCACGCTGAAGGAAAAAGATCCGTCATCGTATCCGGACGCCTCGTTCATGGAGGATGCCAACTTGAAGGCCGAAGGTGCGAAATGGATCCGTCACTTCGGGTGCGCTGGATGCCACGAGATCGCCGGCATGGAAGACGAGGGTCGCATCGGCACCGAGTTAACTCAGGAAGGCAGCAAACCGATCGAGCGCCTTGATTTCGCACTGTTCACCGAGCCCGCGCAGCGGGGCGGCAATGAGCCCATCAAAGACCCGGAGAATCTGGCGCGCCTGCCGGAAGGTCCGGCTGCGGGCCCATGGTACGACCACAAGGGGTTCTTCGAGCACAAGCTGGCTGAGCCGAATATTTTTGATCAGGGCAAGATCAAGGCGGAGACGGAAAAATTGCGCATGCCCAATCTCCACCTGAGCAAGGACCAGATTCAGGCTCTCACCACTTTCCTCCTGGGCAGCCAGGAGACTTCCCTCCCCGACAGCTATCAATACAAGCCTGAAGACGCCCGGGGTGACATCCAGAAAGGCTGGTGGCTGGTCACAAAATATAACTGCATGGGCTGTCATCAGTTTGTTCCCGGGCAGGAAACCGTCTTGATGCAGCAGCAGTTCTATAAGGACAATCCCGAGCAACTGCCCCCTAAGCTGCTGACAGAAGGCGCCCGGGTCGATCCGGAATGGCTGCGCCGGTTTCTTTCCAATCCTTCTTTGAATATCACGGACACAAATCGGAACGGCGTCCGTCCCTACCTGCAGGTGCGAATGCCCACGTTCTCTTTTTCCGATAACGAGCTGCGTATCCTGGTCCGCTTCTTCCAGGCGTTGTCGCAGCAGCCCATGCCTTACATACCGGAACAGGTGCCAACGCTGACGGCAAAAGAGAGCGATATGGCTCGCAGCCTGTTCTCCAGCACGGCAGCGCCCTGCCTGAAATGTCATGCCACGGGCGATCCCCAGCATGACCAGCACGCCACCGCACCCAATTTCCTGCTGGCCAAAGAACGGCTCAAGCCGGATTGGGTCGAGCGCTGGGTTATTGATCCTCAGGCGATTAGTCCAGGTACCTCCATGCCGTCCGGTCTTTTCAGAAAAGACAAGAATCAGTGGGTCTTCGCCGGTCCCGTCCCGCCTTCATTCCAAGGCTATGAAGGTGATCACGCCAGACTGCTGGTGAACTACATCTTCCAGCTGACGCCCGAGGAGCAGCGGCGTGTGGCGGGCTCCATGGGTCGGAGTCGCGCCTCCAGCCAAGCTCCCCCGGCAAATCACGCCAAATCTGGCGCGAGTCGCTCTTCGGCCCACGCCATAGGCAGCGGTTCGCGGTAAAATAGAAGGTTTTGTAGGCAGCTTTTAAACTTCCAGAAAGGTGTTTCGATGAATAGAAGGAACTGTTTGACAATTCTTTGCTTGATCGCCCTGCTGGGACTGCTGGCAGCCTGCAGCAAGAAGGAGCAGTCATCCAACGAGTCCGAAGAAAAAGGAGCCACCTCCAACGCACCAGCTGCACCCGCCACTCCCATTGATCCGAATACGGTTGCCACTGTCAGTGGAACGGTCAAATTCGACGGCAGCGCTCCCAAGCCCGCCAAAATTGACATGAGCCAGGATCCCGCCTGCAAGGGCATAAACGAAGCTGAGAACATCGTCGTCAGCAATGGGGACCTCGCCAATGTCTTTGTCTATGTGAAGGATGGACTAGGAAATCGGACGTTCGATGTTCCCAAGGACGCCGTCACCATTGACCAGCAGGGTTGCAAATACCATCCGCATGTACTCGGCGTGATGACCGGCCAGAACGTTGAAATCAGGAACAACGATCCAACCACGCACAACATCCACCCCACTCCCAAAGACAATCGCGAATGGAACGAATCACAGCCGCCGTCCGCTGCTCCCCTCGAGAAGACCTTCGCCCGCGAAGAAATCATGCTGCCGGTGAAGTGCAACCAACACCCGTGGATGAAAATGTACATCAACGTGGTGAAGAACCCCTTCCACGCAGTCACCGATAAGGACGGAAAGTACGAAATCAAGGGGCTGCCGCCAGGAACCTACACGATTGCTTTCGTGCAGGAGAAACTGGGAGAGCAAACCCAGCAGGTCACGGTGGGGCCAAAGGACACGAAAACCGTCGATCAGACCTTTAAAAACGTCGCCGCTGCGGGGGCTATGTAGTTTGTGCTTGCCCATCGCGATTCAACCTAAGCGGACCGTCGAGTTCGGCGGTCCGCCCAGGCGCCTCTTCGATCTTAAATGCTGGCGATCGGACGAGAACGCTGAATTTCGGCATTGTCAGGATGAAACCCGTTAGGAGTAGTATCCGTCTTGAAAAGGATTTCCTCACCATACCATCCAGTTCATCATGCCTTTGCGGTGTTTACCGCCTTCGCCACCCTCGTCGTAATTACCGCCGGGGCGCTAGTTACCAGCAACGATGCTGGTTTGTCTGTTCCTGACTGGCCGACATCATTCGGCTACTTGGTAAAAGTTCCCACCTTCACCGGCGGCATTCGTTACGAGTGGACTCATCGCATGCTGGCCGGGTCACTCGTCTCCCTCACGCTTGCCATTGCAGCCTGGACTCTTTTGGTTGAGCGTCGTCGCTGGTTGCGTTGGCTGGCGGTGGGCGCATTTTGTACGGTTGTTGTGCAGGCAGTCCTCGGTGGTCTGACGGTTCTGCTTTTTCAACCCCCGGCTGTTTCGACTGCGCATGCCGCCGTGGCGCAGACCTTCTTTTCGATTGCCGTGGTCATCGCAGTGTTTACTGCTCAGAGATGGGTGGAAGAAGCCCCGCGAATTGAGTTTGACAGTCGCCGCCCCAGTCTCTTTACCTTGACCTTACTTTCGATCTTTGTTCTTTATGTCCAACTCATCCTCGGCGGAATGTTCCGCCACCATGGCATGAGCTGGTGGCCGCATGCGGCCAATGCGGTTATCGTCGCCTTTGTCCTGACCTGGACCGCGATCCGCGCCCTTTCTGTCTATTCCCAAATTGAAGCCGTCAAGAAACCTGCAATAATGCTCCTGGGGCTGCTCATCGCTCAGCTCTGCCTTGGATTCCTTGCATTTCTTACTCGGGTAGCCTGGGGACAGGACGCCGTCCAACCTGAACTGCCCATGGTTGTTTCAACCGTGGCTCACGTTGCGGTTGGAGCATTATTGTTAGCGACGGCCGTGGTCCTAGCCATCCAAGTCTGGCGACATGTTCCGGTAGCTTTTGAAGAACGGGTGCGCGGAACCGAAGGCAACGCCGTAACCGCCTCAAGCTGAGCGCTCTGGACGTAAGGCTCAACCGGCGCGGACTCCCGGTGGTCACAATACGGCTGAACGCAGGCAGCGTACAGGCACCGGCAGACTCCTGCTGCTAAAATACCTTGTGGCCTCTGAAGTTCACGAAATAATGGCAGCGCGCCCGGGCGTCGATCCCCGTCTTCCAGTCATCGCTATCCAGGAAATCGTTCATCGCTACGATGGCCGTACTGCGCTGAATGGGGTCTCGTTTGACGTGCATCCGGCTGAGTTGTTCGGGCTCTTAGGACCGAACGGCAGCGGGAAAACCACCCTGTTTCGAATCCTTTCCACCTTGATGATCCCCAGTAGCGGACGTGCTTTGATCATGGGCCACGATGCGGCGCGAGATCCCAACCGCCTGCGTCGCCAAATCGGCGTGGTTTTCCAGGCGCAAAGCATTGACGTGAAACTCTCTGCTTATGAGAACCTTCGCCACCAGGGGCATCTGTACGGGCTGCACGGGTCGGCCCTGAAGGCGCGCATCGAAGAGATGCTGGAGCGGGTGGCGCTCGCCGATCGTGCCCAAGATCGCGCAGAAACGTTTTCCGGCGGTATGCAACGTCGTCTAGAGTTGGCCAAGGGCCTGCTTCATCACCCCTCGGTGCTCTTGCTGGACGAGCCGACCACAGGGCTGGATCCTGGAGCCCGCCGCGACCTCTGGCAATATCTGCGGATTCTGCGCGATGAGGAACGCGTCTCGATCCTGGTTACTACGCACTTGATGGAAGAGGCGGAGGGCTGCGATCGCCTGGCCATTATGAACGAAGGCAAGCTGGTGGCTTTGGGCACCCCGGCAGATTTAAGACACGAGATTGGGGGGGATGTCATTGTCCTCGATGCCCACCATGCGGAAGCTCTGGCTCGCAACATTGAGTCCCGATTTCAAGTGACTACCCAGGTCGTGGGCGGAAAAGTTCGCATGGAGCGCGAGAACGGACATCGCTTCATCACCGATGTAGTCGAGGCGTTCCCCGGGGAGATAGAAGCGGTCTCCGTAAGCAAGCCGACGCTGGAGGACGTCTTCATTCACCGTACCGGCCACCGCTTCTGGACCGAAGCACAAGACGCCTAGCGGTGGGCGGCGTTTTGCGCCGCGCGGAGTTCGCCTGGTTGGGCGGATAATTAGATTCACACATGGCGACAGAGACGACAACACTTCCGGTGCAGCTGGCAACGCCGACTGCCGGTCTCATGCTGCCCGCATTTTCTCTCTGGTGGCGCGAAGTAGTCCGTTTCTACCGTCAGAAGAGCCGCGTAGTTGGAGTGATTGCTTCCCCTCTTGTTTTTTGGCTGGTGATTGGATCTGGCTTCGGAACCTCTTTCCGTGCCGGTGCGGCTGCCGGACAGCAGCATTACCTCGACTACTTCTATCCCGGCGCTGTTATCATGATTATTCTCTTCACCTCGATATTCACAATGATGTCCGTAATTGAGGATCGAAAAGAGGGTTTCCTGCTTTCCGTGCTGGTGGCTCCGGTACCACGTTCGGCAGTTGTGCTAGGGAAGGTGCTCGGAGGAACCACTCTGTCCACGATCCAAGGCCTCATATTCCTCATGTTTGCCCCCTTGTTAGGGATTCACATAGGAATCGCTTCATTTCTCCTCATCTTGCTGACTATCTTCCTGGTATCGTTCGCGCTAACTGCCTTGGGTTTTGCCATCGCCTGGCCGATGGACTCCACACAGGCGTTCCATGCCATCATCAATCTTTTCTTGATTCCGCTCTGGCTGGTGTCAGGGGCCCTATTTCCGCTGTCCGGAGCATCAGGCTGGTTGCGGGTTATTATGCGAATAAATCCGCTTACCTATGGAACCGAGGCATTGCGCGGATTACTCTATCCGCACAGCTCGAGTTTCCCCCTGGGCTCTTCGCTTGCCACCCTGACATTGTTTGCCGTATTCATGTTCGCCCTGGCCTTCGTCATAGCCAATCGGAGAACAACGAAACCAGCCGCATGAACAAAGCAGTCAGCAGTCGGCAGTCAGCACTCAGCCAAAACGCGGAATGTACCTTTCGACTGACCTGCCGAGGACTGAGTGCGGAGTCGTAACCATGCGGATTCCCGAACAATTCGCCATCTTTCCCGTGCTCAATGCCACGTTGAACGGTACCAGCGCTGTGCTGCTGGTGAGTGGACGCTGGTTCATCGTGCATGGCCGTTTGGCGATTCACCGCGCTTTCATGATTGCGGCGCTGGTGACATCGACGGCGTTCCTTGCTTGTTACCTTTACTATCACGCGCATGTCGGGAGCATACATTTTCCAGGAACCGGTTGGGCGCGCCCGTTATACTTCACGATCCTGATTTCGCATACGATCCTTGCCGCGGTAATCGTACCGATGATCATCATCACCCTGAGCCGGGCTCTGCGGGCGCGGTTCGATCGACACCGCATGATTGCGCGTTGGACATTTCCCCTGTGGTTATACGTATCCATTACGGGAGTGGTGATTTATTTCATGCTGTACCGCATCTACGCGACTTGAGCTGATCAATTCGGAATTGGAAGCAATCTGTAATTTATGATTTAAGAGATTCGGCGCCTTCCTTTTAGATCATCAAATTACGAAATTAAAAATTTTCCGATGGCTTTAATCAGGCTAAGAATCGATGTCTCCGGCACCGTCGGCAACGAAGCCTGGCGCAATCTCAAGCACTTTGACGAGATTCAGAGTGCCAGCTTCGGCCCGCAGTTCGGGGTGGGTGGACAGTGCCAGCATCCCGCGAATGCCCCGCACCCCAAGGGCGAGTGGGTGGGAGCCGAAATACGGCTGCAAACGCCCCTTCTGGCGCAATACGCCGTTTCCCACTACCTGGAGCAGGACAAAGTGCTGGACGCGGATGTAGTGGAGAACTAGCGAAAATTGGAGTGGTTGTAGTTGGACTTCGGATGCTGCGCCCGAGCCAAGTGTAGGGGAGAGTCGTTCACAGATGTGTTTCCTTATGGCTGATAACAGTGTTCCTCGCACAACCGTAGTCTCCATCGAGAGCAAGTCATCTCGCCGCCGCATGACCACGCGGCAGCGCATCCTGTTTCTCTTGACGGGATGGCTGATCGTTCTGCTGCCTTTCCTTTTTTGGTGGAATACCTGGTTCGGCCGGCCGTTGACAGATCAGCAGATTACCGAATATCTGCGCGACGACAGGCACCCACGTCACATTCAACACGCCCTTATTCAGATCGGCGACCGCATGGCGCGGCACGATCCCCGCGTGCAGCAATGGTATCCCGACTTGGTCCGCCTTTCTTCGTATTCGATCGAAGAGGTCCGGAATACCGATGCCTGGATCATGGGTCAGGACAATTCGGTTTCTACTTTCCATCCGGCGTTGCTGAACATGTTGAACGACCCTTCCCTGATCGTCCGCGGCAACGCTGCCTTGTCGCTGGTGCGCTTTGGTGACGCAACCGGACGTCCGCAGATTGTGGCCCTTCTAGAACCAGTCGAAGTCACGGCTACGGAATCAGGAACCCTACTGGATACGGGCGCCATCGGAACAGCGGTGCGCCAAGGGGGGCTGGTGGCGGAACTCAAGGTTGGCAACCAGACCCGGGAGCTTCGCTCACCGATCGCAGGCAGAATACAGTCCATTGCTACGGGGCAGGGTCAAAGCATTCCGTCAGGCAGTGAGGTAGCAACCATCGAACCAGACACCGGGCAGGTCTGGGAAGCGCTACGCGGATTGTATGTTGTCGGCCAGCTAGAGGACTTGCCGCCCATCACTTCCTACGAGCGGGACTCGTCTCACATTCCCGACCGCGTGCGGCAGCAGGCAAAGTTGACCGAGGAGGCTATTCGCTCCAGAGCAAAATAACCGGGGCCGCCCAGGCGTACCTTAGGACCCTAATACGGCATTACTCCAACTTCTTTCTCGACGTCGACCGTGTCCACCATCGCGATGGCATCCCAAGGGCATCCATCGAGGAAGCAACCATCCGGGCCCTTGCTGGTGCACTTCTTACAGCCGATGCACAAGATAGGGTCGACCTGGATGCGCCCAAACGGGGGATGGTCCTCATCTGGCACCCAGAACATACAGTCTTCCACCGGGCAGTACTCCACGCACGCCGGGGATCCGGCGCACCCGGTGCAGCACTCCGTGATGACGGCTAATTCCTTAGGTTTCTTCTTGCGAACGGTGGTAAGGCCCTTGGACCGTGGCTCGTGTTTCAACTCGTCCGGAACCATCCCCGGTTGTTTCTCTTCGGTTTCCGCAGCCATGGGGTCTGATTATATCCGATGTCACGAGTGGTTGTGATTATTCGAACCAGGCCGTCGGCTCTGGCGTCGTATATAGCTCCTCACTGAACCGGCCCCCTGGCTGGAGCCGAACCCTGAAAGCTGACGGCTGATTCTGATATATTGGCCTCCCAGCCCAAAAACCATTGTTCCTTGCCGTCGGCTCCCGCGGCGCACCCGGCCGTTCGGAAAGGGACATTAAGGAGCAGCCATGAAAAGTGTCAACAAAGTTATCCTCGTGGGAAACCTCGGCAAAGACCCGGAACTGAAATACACGCCCAGCGGCACCGCGGTGGCGAAATTCTCGATTGCGACCAGCTATCGTTACAAAGATAAGAACGAGCAGTGGCAGGACCAAACCGAGTGGCACAACGTCGTAGCCTGGGCTCGACTGGCTGAAATAGCCGGCGAATATCTGAAGAAAGGCAGCAAGGTCTACGTGGAAGGGCGGCTTCAGACTCGCTCCTGGGACGACAAGAACACAAATCAGAAGCGGTATATGACCGAAGTCGTCATCAATGACTTGGTCCTGCTCAGTGGCCGCGGCGAAGGAGCTGGCGACGATGGTGGACGAGCCCGTGGCGCCTCGGCCAGCAGCTTCGATCAGCGTGCGCCCGAACCGGAAGCTGCGAACGTCACTCCGATTACAGACGATGATATCCCTTTTTAAAATGGTTCTGTCATTTCCTGTCCAATAACCCTGCTGTTCCCAACTCCTCGAGCACGGGTCTTTTGGGGGGAAGGCGTGAAGCCTTTCCCCTGCTCGTAGGAACCTTCTACCTATCCTGCCGTTAGCAAGACGCACCCTGCTGTCTGCAGCTTTGTTGATCTGGGATTCCAGTCCTTGGCTTAGCTTTCCCTTCCTTCCTTGTCGAAGCGCCAGCGGAGCGGAGGCGGCCCCGTTCTCTCGTACCTTTCGTCGAAATTTCTTGCCTGTGAAGCATAATGCCAACATGAGGGCCCTAACTGCACCTGCGCCTGCTTGCTGAGGCGGCTGGGTATTGCTCAGCTTCTTTCCCGACCGCTCGATCTAACTCAACCGATCTGCAACCGGCCTCATAAACCTAGCGGACCGGTGGTCGCTGTTCGCTTCCGGACATCTAAGGCCGGCTGGTGGACACCTTTAAACACTCCGTTTTGACGGCGCTATTCCCTTGTCCCTTCCCATCAAAGGGTTACGTTTTCGACTAGATTGGTAAGTGCCTTGCTGGACCAGACAGGGGGGTGGGGGTTTCGCCTTGGGATTGGCCCGCGCACTTTGGCGCTGTTGTACTAGTAGGAGAACAAAGCTGCTATGAGCGGATCGGCACAAGATGTTCGCTATGCACTAAGGCAGTTGCGCAAGAGCCCTGGCCTTGCACTGACAGCGATTGTGATTCTAACCGTGGGGATCGGCGCCAGCACGGCAATCTTTGGTTTTGTCGATGCCGCCCTAATTCGACCGCTGCCGTACCGGCATCCCAATCGGCTGGTGGATGTCGCGGAGAGCGGTCGAATGTTCCCTCGCAACAATCTTTCTTACCTGGACTATCTGGATTGGAAGAGGCTCAACCAAGTCTTCAGTTCCTTTGATGTCTACAACCAAAATGGTTATCTACTTCGCACTGAATCCGGAAGCGAACCCGTCACGGCGGTGCGCGTGAGTGCCGGTTTCTTCCGAACCCTAGGGATTGCTCCGATTCTCGGGCGGGATTTTCATGCGGGGGAGGACCAGCTCACAGCTCCTCAGACCGTAATTCTGAGCTATGCCACTTGGCAGAAGCGTTTTGGAGGAAGCAAGGATGTCGGCGGCGAAACAGTCGCGTTGAGCGGCGCGCCTTACACGATCATAGGTGTGTTGCCCAAAAGCTTCCAGTTTGCTCCCCAGGGCGACACAGAGTTTTGGACCACCCTGCGCCTGGAGGGTTTCTGCAATATCCACCGCGATTGCCACAATCTCTACGGAATCGCAAGGCTCAAGGATGACATAAACGTTGCTGCTGCGCTGGCCAACATGAAGGCGATCGCGCGACAGCTGGAGACTCAATATCCGGTTGAGAATCAGGGTCAGGGAGCCTGGGTGAAGCCCCTTTCCGAAGTTTTTGTTGCCGGTGTGCGGCCGATTCTGCTGGCGTTGATGGGTGGAGCGGGGTTGCTACTGCTGATCGCTTGCGTGAACGTATCCAGCTTACTGCTGGTCCGCACGGAGAGCCGAAGGCGCGAGATCGCGGTCCGGGGCGCGCTGGGCGCCTCCCGAACGCGCCTGATTCGACAGTTTGGAACGGAAGCATTCGCACTCGCCGCTATCGGTGGCCTCCTCGGCCTTGTGGCGGCAGAGTCTGCAGTGCGGCTCCTGACAAGTCTAATCTCCAAAGACATGATGGCGAATATGCCATACCTGACAGGACTCGGATTGAATTCGCATGTTCTGACGTTCGCAGTTGCGATCTCGTTGGGTGCGACGGTCCTGTTTTCTCTCACTCCCATGTTTCGCCTGTCGATCCCGGAACTGCGCGATGGGCTAGCCGAAGGACGCGGTTCTGACGGAACGGTATGGCGAAGACTTGGAGCCAACCTGGTAACCGTGGAGTTGGCAGTAGCGGTTGTCCTTCTCGTCAGTGCGGGTCTGTTCGGCAAAAGCCTGTATCGTTTGCTGCACGTAGAAGTTGGATTTCAGCCGGATCATCTCGCCACGGTTGCGGTCGAGCTTTCGTCGGCGGCCTTCCCGCAAGATGCGCAACAGTCTGAAGCAGCACGCAAAATTTTGGACCGACTCTCGAATCTACCGGGTGTGCAGTCATTGGGCCTGACATCGGTCTTGCCGGTCAGCTCCAACGGCGACACGGTGTGGATCAGAATTGCAGGCCACCCCTACAACGGCGAACACAACGAAGTGAACCAGCGCGATGTGAGCCCAGGTTTCTTCAACACAATCCGCGCCAGGCTTCTCAAGGGCCGATATTTCGCGGAATCTGACGACCCTTCGAAACCGCGCGTGGTGATCATCAATCAGGCTTTAGCCAGGAAATATTTTCCCGGAGAAGACCCGATTGGAAAAAAGATTGGGGACACGAGGGGGTGGCCGGATTCGCAAAGGGTAGTGGTCGGCGTGGTGGAGGACATTCGTGACGGGGCTCTCGATGATGAGATTTGGCCTGCCGTGTATTACCCGTTTAGTCAGAGTCCTGACACTGATTTCAACCTTGTGGTTCGCACCTCACAGGCCGAAGCGTCGCTATTGCCGGTGATTGTCGCGGCTATCCGCGAAGTGGATCCAGCCCTGGGGACAGTCAACGAAATGACCATGGCCGCCAAGATCAATCAGTCGCCGAGCGCCTATCTGCACCGGTCCGCCGCCTGGCTCGTCGGAGGCTTTGCTTGTGTGGCCTTGTTATTGGGTATAGTCGGGCTTTATGGGGTAATCGCATATTCGGTTGGAAGACGCACGCGCGAGATCGGCGTGCGTATGGCTCTGGGCGCGCAACGCAAAGCCGTATATGGGCTGATTATGCGCGAGGCAGCATGGCTGGCTGGCATTGGTATCGGCGTGGGCCTGCTGTGCGCCATCGCAGCGGCAACTTGGATCCGGAGCCTGCTGTTCGGAGTTCGCTCCTGGGATGCAAGTACGCTCGCATCTGTTTCATTCGTACTTGCAGTGTTCGCACTACTGGCGAGTTACATCCCCGCGCGCCGGGCGGCGAACGTTGACCCCATGGTGGCGCTGCGCTACGAGTAATCGTTCGTAAATACCTGAGCAAGATTTGCATGCACTCCGAGTGGACCATGCCGAAGGGTAATGACAGCTAAGGACGGGAACGTGACCAGGCGAACGGTTTCGTTCAGACAGCTACGCGGTCGATGTCTACCATGCCGCACGGTTGCGGGAGACCGCAAATTGATCTGTCGAGAGCATAGTGTGGATAGAGTCTTCTCGATCACTTACTCGAAGGCGGTGAAATGATGGGCACTCGGCTTGAAGTCGGTCCAGAGTCTCTGGCTCGAGTGACGTCCTTTCGACTGGGCATTGATATGCTTCTGCTCGCAGGGGCAATCGCTGGTCCTGACATCCGTAAGTTTTTCTGGGATCTTCAACTCTGCCCCGCCGTTCCTGCAATGGTTAGATCACGCACGTACTCGTTGTACGCAATAGGGCCCCTCTTCCGACCGAAGGGAGTCTTCGACTTGCTCCAACCGCCGCCGGCCAATTGCGGCTCCAGTCGCGGTTCCTGACTTCAGCAATGAAATCGGTTTCATTCGCGATCGGTTGGGTATCGACCCAAGATACGTTTTCAGCGCACAATCCAACTGCTGCCAGGAGGGAACCGGACGTCACGAGGCCGCACGCCGACGCCCCGATTGCTCGTGAACACAGGGAATCTGTCGGCCGCGGGAGCCAGTTAAGGCGAATGGGCGGCTGTCAAGCATCGATGTTGCGGCAGG
>JBPYDQ010000635.1:0-4330 GCA_051986135.1 Terriglobales bacterium
GCCTTTCCAGTCCATGGTTTACGGTTCTGCGATGATGGTAGGGAAATTGCCCTCTAGAGAGACGCGCCTGCGCTGTCCTTCTCCTTGCCGGAGGAGGTTGTGTTATGAGTGGGCTAATTCAAGATCTCCGTTATGTGCTGCGGCAGTTGCGGAAGTCTCCAGCTTTCACGCTTAGTGTCGTTTTAACGCTGGCGACAGCCATCGGCGCCAATGCGGTCGTGTTCGGTGTGATAAATGGGTTGATCCTGCGCCCGCTCAATGTCCCTCAACCTGAAAGCCTCTACTCTCTTCAGCGCACGAGCCAGAAAGACAACAACCAATCGTATCCTGACTATCGGGATTTACGTGACCGAAACCACAGCTTTGAGGATCTTGTAGCCTACAGCTGGCCTCAGGTGGCGCTCGACACAGGTGAGGGTCCAACCCCTACCTGGGGTTTGGAGGCGAGCGGAAACTATTTTGACGCCCTTCGGATTCAGCCCTATCTCGGCCGTTTTTTCCATGCGTCCGACGAAAACGGCCCCAACAGCGCCCCTTCTATGGTGCTCAGCTATGCCTATTGGCATTCTCATTTTCATGATGATCGCGGGGTCCTGGGGCGCATTGTCCAGGTCAACAAGCATCCCTTCACCATCATCGGGGTCACACCTGCTGAGTTTCGCGGGACATTGGTGATCTTCTCTCCTAATTTCTTTGTGCCGCTGGTGGACTGTGAGCAAGTGGATGGTACCAATTACCTCAACGACCGCGGGAATCGCGCGCTCTTGCAGGTAATGGGGCATCTGAAAGCGGGGGTCACTCCAGCCCAGGCGACTGCCGACCTGAACGCGATTGGTGCGTATCTCGAAAAGACTTATCCGAAAGACGGTAGCCAGATGAGCTTCTCACTCGCGCGGCCCAATTGGTTTGGCGATTGGCTTGGCGGACCGGTCGCGGCATTCCTGGCGGGATTGATGCTCCTGGCAGGATTGATCCTGCTCGCCGCCTGTGCCAACCTGGGCAGCCTGTTCGCCGCGCGCGCCGCCGACCGTTCCCGTGAATTGGCTTTGCGGCTTGCGCTCGGCTCAAGCCGCAAGCGCCTTATGCGGAATCTGTTTGGCGAAGCTGTGCTCGTTTCGCTCGTCGGCGGCGCCGTCGGTCTGTGGGCCGGTGCGGCCCTGTTACGCTGGCTGAGCGCATGGCAGCCATTCGGGAACTTCCCCGTGCACGCGCCGGTAAATGCTGGTCCAACTGTTTATGCCATCGCTCTGCTGTTGAGCCTCATCAGCGGATTCCTTTTTGGCGCAGTTCCCGTAACCCAGGTGCTTCGCGCCAATCCCTACGAGGTCGTCAAAGCCGGATCATCCGCGAGAGCCCCGCGGCGTATCGCCGCTCGAGACGTTCTGCTGGCCGTACAGATCTCCGTATGTGCGGTGCTGGTCACCTCCTCCATGGTTGCCTTCCGTGGCCTGTCCCGTTCTCTGCACGGCCATTTCGGGTTTGAACCCCAGAATGCCCTGCTGGTGAGCGCAGATTTAAACATGGCCGGGTACACCGGCGATCAAGTGCCGCCAATGCAGAAGCGCATGCTCGATGCCGTTTCCGGCATTCCCGGCGTAGAGTCTGTTGGATTGAGCGATCCGCTCCTTTTACAAGGGAACATCGCGTCGTCCGATGTCTTTAGCGACCGAACCACCGATCTGCGGCCCGCAAATGCCGCCGGCAATGTCTACGTATTCCACGTTTCACCCGATTACCTTCGCGCCGAAGGCGCCACGTTGCTCGGTGGCCGGCATTTCACGTGGCATGACGATAAGAAAGCGCCGCGCGTCGCTGTGGTGAATCGCGAGTTTGCGCGCAAAATCTTCGGCTCTGCCGAAAATGCAATTGGCGGCTATTTCAAAATGCCGGATGGAGCTCGTGTGCAAGTGGTGGGTATCACGGAAAACGGGAAGTACAATACTCTGACGGAAGCTCTTCAAGGGGCGGTATTCCTTCCCATTCTGCAGTCACCTTCTGTCGCTGCCTATCTGGTCGTGCGGTCCACGCAGGATCCCCGAATCTTGGGCCCAGTGATAAGGAACACGCTCCACCGCTTGGATGCGGCCCTGCCGGTTGACTTGGAAACTCGATACGACGAAATGGTCCCCTCCCTTTTTCCCGCGCAGATGGCAACGATCACCCTGGGTGTAATGGGCGGAATCGGCGCCCTGCTGGCAATCACGGGGATCTTTGGGATGGCAGCATATTCCATCAGCAAGCGGCTGCGCGAGCTGGGCATACGCGTTGCCCTGGGCGCTCAGCGTAAGGAAGTGTTAAAGGCAGCTTTGGGGCGGGCTTTCCGGTTGCTGGCGTTTGGTTCGGCCGTAGGGCTGCTGCTGGGAATTCTGGCGAGTCGCGTGCTCGCTTTAATCGTGTATGAGGCAACTCCTCGGGATCCGCTGGTATTAGCGGGCGTTGTGGTCGCCATGGCAATGCTGGGCCTAATCGCTACGTGGATTCCAGCACGACGCGCACTTTCGATTGATCCCATGGTCTTGCTACGCGAGGAGTGAACTGGCCAAATCACTGCATAATCTGTGTTCTTATCTTCGCGAATCGCTTAATCAACGCTCCGCGCGATTGTTCACTGAAAATCAGTTCCTATCATCAGATACTGCAGCCGTGGTGAGGACGCTGATCCTCATTCCCAGTTCCGCACGGTTATTTTTGGCAATCGGGGATTAGTTCTACGAATCGTCGCGATGAGGCGCTGCGCTGGACGCTACGCCGCATCAACACAGAAATGTGCCATACATCTGACCTGACAGACCAACAGTGGAAGATCCTTGACCCCCTAATCCCAGAGCCCGCCAGGCAGCCTGACGGCCGAGGTCGGCCCTGGAAGGAGCGGCGGGCAGTTCTGAACGGTATCTTATGGGTTTTACGCACGGGTGCTCCCTGGGCTGAAGTTCCGGATCGATATCCGTCGTACCAGACCTGCCATCGGCGATTCCAGCAATGGGTACAGTCCGGAGTGATGAGAGGAATTCTGGAGGCACTTGCTGCAGAGCTCAAAATCCACGGCGTGATCGATGTAGAAGAAGCCTTCATCGATGGGAGCTTTGCACCATCGAAAAAAGGGGCTCCAAGATCGGGAAAACAAAACGAGGTAAGGGATCGAAAATCATGGCTGTTGCAGACCGGCAAGGTCTCCCTATTGCCATCGGTGTCGAGAGCGCTACTCCCCACGAAGTGAAATTAGCTACCAACACGCTCCTCCAGATGGTCATCCCAGATGCGCCCCAAAATCTAATAGGCGACAATGCCTATGACTCCGACAAATTGGATAGCGAGCTTCGCCAATACGGAGTTGAACTGATCGCCCCGCACCGCATGAACCGAAAAAACACGACCCAGGACCTGCGTCGCCTGCGACGGTATCGCCGACGTTGGAAGATTGAACGGCTGTTTGCGTGGCTACAGAATTTCCGCAGGCTGGTTGTTCGTTACGAACGCTACGCTGAAAACTTTCTTGGAATGATCTACTTAGGCTGCTGTTTGATCTTGCTGAGGCATTTATGAGATGGGTTCTAGTCAAAACTGGCTCAAACAACTAGTATTGCTGTCGCTTCTAAACGAGTGAACCGGATGACAACAATCAGCGAATTCCGATGTGAAGTCTGCGGCAGGATAACGACAACGCCGGTCCATTGGTTTGTTATTCAATGCAACAGCAATGAGTTGAAACTGATGAAGTGGAACACGGAAACGGCTTCCGCCAAAGGGGCGCGACACTACTGTGGCGAAGGGCACGCACAGGTATACATCAGCCGGTGGCTGGAAGCTGCCTGCCCACCTCCCAAACCAGACTTCATACGGGGTGGGTCTTCTGAGAACTAAAAGGGGCATTAACCTGGCCACGGGAAATTCGTAGGCACGATCAAAGACACCACTGGCAAGGCGATTCGCATTGACCAGCTTTGGGCCATCGATTTCGGTGGCGGGACACCTTTTAACGGAGCCAAAAACACACTATTCTTCACTGCCGGTCCTGACAATCTGACCAATTAAGCGCCATTTATTGGTTTAACGGATTTCAATTATCCTGTCGCCAGCCTTGAGGACAGATTCGATCAGAGGCCAGCGGCAGGGGACGTCAAGCGCTTGTCCGACTATTTTCGCCACTAGACATGCCGAGACACAGCCAACTTTCCAGCCTTCATTGACTTGCCCGATCTCTAGACCTAAGATCGGCCCAATGATCGGCCAGACCATCTCGCATTACCGCATCATCGAGAAATTGGGCGGGGGTGGGATGGGTGTCGTCTACAAAGCCGAGGACACTGAGCTTGGTCGCTTCGTCGCTCTG
>JBPYDQ010000636.1:0-3658 GCA_051986135.1 Terriglobales bacterium
CTCATCCATGATCGCGATCCGTTGTTTACGGCCGAGTTTCTGAGTCTGCTGCGAGAGGCTGGTGTTGCCTCGGTGAAGCTTCCACCGCGCAGTCCCAACTTGAATGCTTACGCGGAACGGTTTGTACGGACGATCAAGGAATCGTGCCTGGAGAGGATGATCTTGTTCGGTGAGGGCTCGGTGCGGAAAGCGACTGCTGAATTGATGGCGCATTACCATAGCGAGCGCAACCACCAAGGTTTGGACAATGCTCTCATCTGTCCCGAGGCGGAGCATGCGAACGGCGAAGGTGAAGTGCACCGGCGGGAACGTCTCGGGGGGCTACTGAACTACTATTATTGCAAGGCTGCCTGAGAATCGCTCCGACCGTTAATCGGTACCCATGGTCTCATGGACCGTTGCACCTGGAGTTCGCCACACTCGAATCGGGATTGCCGGTGGACTATCGAGGCAGGGAACTGATTAGACACTCAAAATGGTTTCATCTCTATATGGGTCGGACTGCACAGACCCACTTTCAGACCGGCCCAGACGGAACGATCGAGTTTTCGGACACTACGCCATACCGGCGATTCGGCCGCCCAAAACCAGCCGTGCTGGACTAACGGACCGAAGGCACCGACCGGACGTTGTTCTTAGGGGGCATCATATTGCAAGAGCACGACGAGGCCAACGAACACACCCCGCATCAACACTGTCAACATCATACCTGTGCAAATCTTTTTGGCTGCGGAGACGTAAAGGGTATCGGGATTTTCCGCGAGGATATAAAGGACCGCGCGTTCGACAATCGGGCCTCTGATCGTTTCCTCCATATGGACGAGGTCGATCAGGAGAATCTCGACAATTATCTTTCTGCGCGCGGACGCTGGCGCCGCAAGTTCCTCCAGGCAAGTAGCTTCATGGGTGTCAGTTGCGACAGTTGATCCGTGGTTCGCCAAGCTTGCTCGAGCAGCACGATTGCAAAGACCGGTTTCAAGGTCATGAAACTTAATTTTTATCGTGATGTCGTCGAGGGCTTAGAGCCCAGAATCTCTACGCGCATTCTCCCACTTTACAGTTCCGCGTTAGCGTAGGAGTTGATTTCGCAGTTCAGACAAACTTCTTCGAATTGCGGGCTAGCCCATTCCATCGCTCTCTCCTTTTGTTCTTGAATGTATAGACCTCGTTTTGGGCTTCGTGCGGCTCCCATATGAGCGGAGCGCTCGTTTTGTACAAAATACTTCGCGCTAGCTTAGCGCAAGCAGCCAAGACACGACCGCACTAGCCCCGGCCGGCACCTGCCGGTTGACGGCGCAAGGGCAAGCCTCCACCGCTGCCGATCAGTAAACTTTTAAATTCACCGCAAGCAACCATCCCATAGGGAACGGCCGCTACGGGAGCGTGAAAGCGACCACCGCATCGCCGACCAGGTTAGGTGGGAAATTGTTCCTATCAGGCACGTTCCCACCAAAACCGTTGACGATATATTCCTTCCCATTCACCACGTAAGCGACTGGGGCCGCTTGCGCGCCGCCGCCATTGGGAATGGTCGTGCCGTCAAAAGTAAACAATATGTTGCCGCTTCCGGCATCTACCGCGTGGAACTTGCCGTTACCTTCGCCAAAGAAGACCAGGTCGCCGGCAATGAGTACGCCGGACTTTGCTGGCTGATCGATCTGGATCTTCCACACCAGCTTGCCGGTGGTAGTGTCGGTGGCACCGTATAAACCAAAATTCGTGACTCCTTCTTTGGGGGTCAGTTCGTCGAAGCTCGAACCAAGGAAAAGACCTCCCGCATCAGGTCCTTTGTTGCTCGGCGAGGTCTGGAAGGTGGTTGGCTCATATCGCGTGCCGTAGTACACAAACTTCGTCCGCGGACTATACCCTTGTGGGATTCCCTCACAGCCTCCGTCATCGCCCGGCACAATTAGGTACATCTGCTCTTGCGGTGGGGTGTAATACGGGGCCAGCTTAACGCCGGACGGGAGCAGACTCACATCGATGGTTCCAGGCACAAATCCGAGGGGCGTGAGCGGCTCGACAGAGGACAACGGCTGAGTTGGAGACGGGTGTTGCCAGGCGGGAGTTTTGGTAACGGATACCTCCGTAACAGGAAACACTGGGTTTCCGTTACGCCGGTCCAAGATGTAGTAATTCCCGTTCTTGCTGCAGTGGCCCAAGGATGGGATTTCCTGGCCACCTTTCTGCACCGGGAACAACACCGTTGTCATTGTGCTGTCGTAGTCCCAAAGATCGTGGTGAGTCTCCTGGAAATACCAGTGAATCTTGCCTGTGGCCAAATCGAGAGCGACTGTTGAGGAAGAATACAGATTGTCGCCTATGCGATCGACCCCATTAATGTCAGGAGCAGCGTTTCCCGTGCCGAAGTAAACGAGTCCCAAATCCGGATCGATCGAGGGCGTCTGCCAAGCCATGGCACCGCCTGTCTTCCACGAACCTCCTCCCCAGGTACCCTTCTCGGTGGTGAAAAAGCGCCATGCAACGGTGCCGCTATCCGCGTGTAGGGCAATGACCTGTCCTTGCACCTTGTACTCACCACCCGAGAGAGATACTATGACTAATCCATTCGCGAACTGCGGAGCCATATTGATGGCCACACGAGTGCGAAAGTCTGCCACTGTAGTCTTCCAGAGAACTGTTCCAGTATTCGCATCAAGAGCTACGACCACGTCGTCGAGGCGGGCATAGATCACCATAGCAGGGGCACCGGGGACAAAGACAACCCCACGGTTGTTGCGACCACAGCAAATCGAAATCTCGTCTAAAGAGGGCATTTCGCCATTCATTTCGATAGGCTTGTAAGACCACTTCAAATTGCCAGAGGCGGCATCCAACCCGAATACATCATCGTGCCCATCTGTGACGTACAACATGCCGTTAACGGCAATCGGTGAAGTCTCCAATTCTGCCTTATCGTCGAGTACTCCGGTGTGAAAGACCCAGGCGACCTTGAGATTGACAACGTTGCTGGGATTGACTTGATCGACATCTTGAAATCGCGTGTTAGCCAAGTCGTTGCCGTAGAGTGGCCAGTCGAGAGTCGCGGGCGTGCTTTTCGTAGTCGGCACGTTTTTAGCACTCGAGGCGCGCACCGACAGAATCCGACCGCCTGTGAATAGGCCGACGATTACGAACAGAAACACAATACTTCCAAGGAACAGGACTCGTTTTTTCATGGAAAACAACCTCCTTTAGGAGCCTCGTCGGTTGGGAGCCGAGCATAAGTGGCTCTGATTGGCTAGTTAAGGTTGCGAGGTTACCAGGATGAGCGACGCTCGACGGTAGCGCGTTAGGGATGAGGTTTTTCTTCCTTTACGTGCAGAACCGCTGGATTTTGCAGGTAGGAAGTGCCGTCCTTAAAACTGGCGACGGGAGTGTAATTCCTCGACACAGAATTGTCAACACACTTCTTCTTCGTTTGTCAAAGCTTTTTAGAAATGTCCCCGTCTTTAACTTATTAGAAATGTCCCCTTTGGGGTTTGGGCTTGTCGTTGGAATGCGCACTTACGCTTCGCCCTCAAAACCAGGGCTCCGCTTCAGTGCGCATTCCAACGAGCGGCGTTGCGATTACCTGGTTCGGAATCCGTGGCTTCGTGTTCTGATATCCCTGCCGCCACGGGTGGTCTTTTACGCCAAAGATGCCGAGCCCTGAAAA
>JBPYDQ010000637.1:0-2936 GCA_051986135.1 Terriglobales bacterium
GCCGATCAGCACAATGGCGGTTCCCCAAAAGGCTTCTGTCGGACGCGTAATGATCGTATTCAAAGTCCACGCCGCGCCGATTAAAACATAGACCGCGGGCAGCCAAGGATATCCGGTGCAACGGTAAGGGCGAGGAAGATCGGGGCGTTTCCACCGAAGCCAGAACATGGCGATCACGGTCAGCGTGTAGGAGAGGACCATCCCGAACATCACGTACGTATAAAGCTGATCGTATCGCCCGCTGAGCGTCAGAATACCCGCCCAAATGCCTTGGCCAATAAGGCTGAAAACCGGCGTCCGCCATTTGGGATGCACCACGGCCATCTTTTTGAAGAAGACCCCGTCACAAGCCATAGCGTAATAAACGCGCGCTCCCGATAGCGTGCACGTCGCCGCGGCTCCAAAGCACGATAGCGCGATCATGGCCGAAAGCCACACCGCCGCCCGTGGCGAAAACATTGCCACTGCCGCTGCATGCGCAATAGTCTCGTGCTTCGCGATTTCTGTTCCCGGTAGTGCGTAAACGTAAGCCACATTCATCGACAGGTAAATCAAACCCACTACAATCACGCCCAGCACCATCGCCAGAGGCACATTTCGCTTCGGTTCTTTGACCTCGCCCGCCACCCAGGTGATGTAAACCCATCCGTCGTATGCCCAGAACACCGCGATCAACCCTACTCCAAGCGCCGAAATCAACTGACCTGGGCGCATGCCCATGGTCAGACCCGCAGTCGCTCCCCAGCTTCGCGCCGTGAAGTGCGACCAGTCACCCTTTCCGATCGTAACTCCCAGCGCCACGAATGCCGCCATAGCCGCGAACTTGGCCCAAGTTGCAACATTCTGCAGCAGGGCCCCCTGCCGCAGCCCGATAATGTTGAGCCACGTCATGACGGCAATCATAACCAGAGCCAGCAGGTGGGTCCGCGTGAAAGCTATGCCCAGCACCGAAAACACTACATGTCCACTCGACACGAAGGGCACAATCTGCCCGCAGTAAGCAGCAGACCCCACCGCCAGCGCCGCGATCGAGCCGCCATTGGCGACAGCGAACAACATCCATCCATAGAGGAAAGCGACCAGATCCCCGTAAGCTTCTCGCAAGTAAACGTACTGTCCACCCGAATCGGCGAACATCGATCCCAACTCGGCAAAAGCGAAACAGGCAAATAGCGACACTACTCCGCCCAGCAGCCAAACCAGAAAGAACCAAACCGGATGGGGCAGAGGACCGGCGATGTCTTTGGCAGTCAGAAATATCGACGAGCCGATAATGCCACTGACCAGCAGCAGCACCGAGTCGAGCAGGCTGAGTCCGCGTACTAGGGATGGTTGTGTTTCGGTTTGTTTACTGGTGATTGGCTGTGTCACCCCAGGAAGACTCATAGGGTTATCCGATTCCGAGCTCGTCGGCTGATTCGAGCGGTGTTCCGCAGCGCCGGCAGATGACGGCAGAACAATCCCCGCATGTAAGAGGGTCGGTTACTTCCACCCCGCAATTGGGACAATAGAGCAAATCCGGCTTCTGCTCTGGCTTCCGCTGCTCCGGTGTCTTTGCCATCAGGGTGCCCAATGTAGCACAACTCTGGCAAGCGACGTAGTTTCCCGATCATCCCGATTTCAGAGGTTCCTCGATGGGTCTGCTGTGTCTATGTGAAAATCTGCGAGAACCCCTGGTCAAACTTGCAGTGCTTCGCCATGGTAAAAAAGAGAAAGGAGTCCAATGACAGCACAACTCAATCCCGACGAGCGCCTGAAACAAGAATTCAACCGTTGGGCCGAAGCGGGTGAAGGCCCCAAGATGGAGCAACACCATCTGGACATCACCGAGAAAACTCTGCGTCTAATGGACCTTCGTCCCGGCGAGCGCGTCCTGGATCTCGGCTGCGGCTCCGGCTGGGCGACTCGCCTCCTGGCCCGGCTGGTTGCCGACGGTCCGGAAGGGTTTGGCCAAGTTGTTGGCTTGGATGTTTCCGACGAAATGATCCGCCAGGCGCGGGCGGCATCGAAGGACTTCGAAAATGTCCTTTACGCGGTGGGGTCGGCGCAGCAGATTCCTTGGGAAGAGAACTTCTTCGATAAGGTCCTGTCGGTTGAATCCTTCTACTACTATCCGGACCAGGATCGCGCCCTGGCGGAATTATTCCGCGTTATGGCGCCGCACGGGCGCCTGTTCATCCTCATCAATCTCTACAAAGACAATCCATACTCATTGCAGTGGGTCGACAAGCTGAAAGTCCCGGTCCACGTTCGCTCGAAAACCGAATACCTGGAACTCGTCGAGAAGCACGCTTTTGAAAAGGTTGAAGCCCGCCAAATCCCGGACGACACTCCTACCCCGGATGACTACCAAACCACTTCTTTCCGAAGCCTTGAGGACCTGCGCGCATTCAAGCGTACCGGCGCCCTGCTGCTTATGGCGTCGAAGCCAGATCTGCGCAATCCCGCTCCGGGATACACGATTTACTAAAGAGCAGATCAGTGTTTCCGTTGTCGGAACGCTCTTTCGTTGCTTCGGTTATTTCCGGTCGTTGGGCTGAAAAGCGGGGGAAGCGGCGGGCTCAGTTCTGAGTTTCACCGCCTATGAGCCAGAACCTGGAACCCATGGCTCCATCCACGGTTTCGCGCTGTGCGGGCCGAGACGCAGCCAGCTGTTCGGAGGGAATCCTAGTACCGTCCCTTCGAGCGACGATCACGCCGGTATGCATGGGAAGGTTGTGGTATTGCCTCAGGGAGTTTGCATCATCAAGAAGTTCTTTCTCTGCATGATCTGCTTGCGCATCCGATCTACGATCTTGTTAAGCGCCAGCACAATGGCCTGCGGACATACCATGGCGAAAGCGCCGGCAGTCGCTGCTCGATGAATGTGCTTTCCTCGCCTTGATCGCACCAGGAGATGCTCAAGCCAAATTGCTGAATTTCCGCTGGAGAGAAAG
>JBPYDQ010000638.1:0-3402 GCA_051986135.1 Terriglobales bacterium
GGAGGAGTCGTCATGCGCCTTGCCGTGATCGCTCTTGCTTGCTTTCTGGACGCGCCACTTCTCGCTAATGATGGAAACACAGTATTGTTGGCCGATCTTGGCGATCACGCCATGCAACAATCCCAGATCACACTGCCGGGCGGCAAGCCATTCCATCTGAAAGCCACCATCGCTGAGAAGGACAGCCCGGATTCGGATTACCAAGCCACGGTTGAGGAATACTGGGTATCGCCAACGAAGTGGCGGCGCACCATCACTTCACCGGATTTCTCCCAAACAATGGTTACCAATGGCGAATCCGTTTTCGAGGAGAACAAAGGTGACTATTATCCAGTCTGGCTTAACCACTTCGTAACTGCGATATTCGACCCTCTGCCCATGCTGGGGCAACTCAGGCAGGCAGGTGTCCGCGCCTCGAAACGCGATCTCGCCGCCGGCGAGACTAGCTGTACAGACCTGCCTATGCGGGTGGATCGGTGGATCCTATGTTTTACGGGCAGGAAAGCACTACTGAGTTCGGTCTTTACCAAGGGATACGCAGCCGAGTTCAAGGACTTCAAAGCGTTTGCAGACAAGCAGGTTCCCCGGCTCATCGAAGACTCCCCGGAACCGGGAACAACCATTGACGCACGCATCACCGAATTAACT
Source organism: Terriglobales bacterium (assembly GCA_051986135.1). Lineage (GTDB taxonomy): Bacteria > Acidobacteriota > Terriglobia > Terriglobales > Acidobacteriaceae > Gp1-AA122. Next base: position 649 of record JBPYDQ010000638.1, read on the forward strand.
GAACTCCAGCAGTTCGATGAAACGTTGTTCGCCGTGGAGCACAGCACTCAACCAAGGGACCGCATCAAGAGCGTTCACGTTGACCAGGACACATTTATGAAACTCACGCTAACCAGCACCGAGATTGCGTGGCCACCGCAGGGAGGCGGCCCCGCCACTGGAGGCTGTGCGGTGTACGTTGGCGCGGATCGCGCTGGAAACGTGCGCGAATCGTGGCCAGAGGGATGTGACAGCACCGGCATCCAGACCGCGCTTCGCGACATCGTCAAGACCTGGAAGCTTCGCGTGCCAGTCTCGAATGGAGTCCCGGTGCAAGTAGAAGCCCTGTTGGGTTTTGCTTTCCATACCGAAGTACACGACAATCCGCTCCCGCTCTTGACGGACGCGGAAATTCGCCAACTGGCAACGAATACCGTGGAACCCAATTTCCCCACGGGGCCGCACGCCGCACCTGCGGGAACTGAGGTGACCGTGCAGATCTCCGTGGACGAGACAGGAAAGCTGACAGGTATAGGGAACACCCCCAACGTTCCCAACGCACTTTTCCTCGCCGCCTACGCGGCAATAACCCAATGGCATTTTCGGCCGTATATGAAAGACCAGAAACCGCAATACATTCACGCCGACGTCACCTTCCACGTGCCGAAACCAATCTAATGAGGCACGCTCCGTAGGCCGCTGATAAATAATCACAGTTGGTCACACCCATGACGAAGAGCTAGGTTTTGTGGCTCTTCGGAGTCGTGTACCTCGGTCGTCGGCAGCCGCTTTGGAGGCCTCTTAAACATGTCTGATATTCCGATTACTCGAAGCGTATAATCGAGCGTAGCTGATTGATCTCTCCTGACGCGCAAGCGCTCCGATGTGCGGAGAACAAATAGAGGCGGTCACCATGTGCGGAATCGTCGCAATATACTCCCGCAGAAATCTGGTTGATCCGGCAGTGCTGGAGAAGGCTACGAGGCGGCTATATCATCGCGGGCCTGACGGACAACGCCAATGGGTTTCGCCGGATGGGCTAGTAGGTCTGGGTCACGCACGACTCAGCATCATCGACCTCACGACCGGAGACCAGCCCATTGCCAGTGAGGATGGGCGCAAGCACATTATCGTCAACGGCGAGTTCTACGATTACGAAAACACTCAGCGCAAGCTCGAACTCGCGGGTCACCATCTACGCACGCGGTCTGATAGCGAAATTGCCCTCCATCTTTACGAGGATCTCGGCATTCAGTGTCTACACGAATTGCGGGGTGAATTTGCGTTCGTGCTGTGGGACGAGAACAACCGTACCCTCTTCGCAGCGCGCGACCGTTTCGGCATCAAGCCGCTCTTCTACGCGGTCCATCGCGAGACGCTATACATCGCATCAGAGGCAAAGGCTCTCTTTGTGGCGGGAGTGCCAGCGCGTTGGGACGCCGAGTCAGTCGCGCAGGCGACGGAATTCGGCAGCCACCAGGTGCGTACGCTTTTCGATGGAGTTTTTCAAGTTCCACCAGGACACTACCTACTCGCCACAGACGGCCATATCGAACTCAACCAATATTGGGATTTCAATTATCCGACGCGAGATAGCGCTACGTGGCATCGCTCCAGCGCAGAGTATGCACAAGAATTCCGTGACGTCCTGGAAGAGGCGGTTCGACTTCGCTTGCGTGCCGACGTTCCGGTCGGTTGCTATCTCAGTGGGGGCCTGGACTCCTGCTCGGTGCTGGGCCTTGCGGCAAGGCACAGAGCAGATCCAATACGGGCGTTTACACTGACCTTCGACCGTGCAGATTACGACGAAGAAAAAGAGGCGAGAGAGATGGCCTCGAAGGTCGGCGCAGAGTTTTTCCCGATTCCGATACGCCAAGATGACTTGGCAGACAACTTTGCTGATGCCATTCAGCAATCCGAGACGTTCTGCTTCAATGCCCACGGTGTCGCGAAATATCTTTTGAGCCGAGCTGTGAGAGATGCCGGTTACAAGGTCGTGATCACCGGGGAAGGCTCGGACGAGATTCTCGGCGGCTACGCGCACTTTCGTCGCGATATGGTGCTCTTCAACCGCGATGGCCAAGATCCGGATGAAGCAGCCGCTCTTCTGCAGGAGCTCGAGAGGCTGAATCCCGTGTCCCGCGGATTGCTGCTGCCTCACGGGCCGGCTAAACCACTTGAGAATGTGAAGCGTATTCTAGGATTTGTTCCGTCGTGGATCGAAACCTTCTCCGCCCGTGCAGCAAAGATGCAGCCATTGTGGCATGTGGATTTCGCTGAAAAGCAGGGCTCTCGCGAAAGCTATCACTCGCTGCTCAGCGGGATTGATGTCCGCGGGCAGCTCAGCGGGCGCGATGCCGTACATCAGTCGCTATATCTTTGGTCTAAGACCCTCCTGCCCGGTTACATCCTTAATATGCTGGGCGACCGCATGGAGATGGCGCACTCCGTAGAGGGCCGCGTGCCTTTTCTTGATCATAAAGTCGTCGAAGTCCTATGCGCCCAGCCCGTACACCAAAAAATCCATGGCATGACTGAGAAGTACGTTCTCCGTGAGGCCGTTCGCGACGTGATCACTGAAACGGTATACAACCGGCAGAAACACCCGTTCCTCAGCCCCCCTGCAACTTAGAACCCAAAGGTAACATTCAGTGCGTTGGTCAATGTCACACTTCGCGGCCCTGAACTCGCCTCAATTCCGTTTTTCGATCAGAAGAAGGTCGTTGCTCTGCTGGACAGCCTGCACAGTATGGATGAAGGTGCACGGGTAGCCAA
>JBPYDQ010000639.1:0-4676 GCA_051986135.1 Terriglobales bacterium
TGCCGTAACGCTCCACCGGGCTGAAGGCCTTGGCCAGACATTCGTCCAAATTCTCGTCGGCATCGTAGGCGATGATCCCACCCCGGCGCGGCACCAGGTTGACCACTCGTTTGAAAGCCGTTTTGACCGACTCCAGATCGGGGTAGATGTCGGCGTGATCGAACTCGACGGAGGTCAGGATCATGGCCTGGGGAAAATAGTGCAGGAATTTCGGGCCCTTGTCGAAGAAGGCGGTGTCGTACTCATCGCCTTCCAGGATGAAATGGCGCCCTTGGCCAAGGGCGAAGCTGCTGTTGAAATTTTCCGCGATCCCCCCGATCAGGAATGATGGTTGCTGCCCTGAACTATGGAAAATCCAAGACAGCATCGACGTGGTGGTGGTCTTGCCGTGCGTGCCCGCCACCACCAGAACCTCTTTGCCACAAAGAAACTCGTCATGCAGCAACTCTGGCAGGGAGCAGAAAGGTATGCGCTCATCGAGGACATGTTCGAGTTCGATGTTGCCGCGCGAAATGGCGTTTCCGATTACGACCAGATGGGGTGTCGGCTTCAGATTGGCGACGGCGAAGCACGGGTAGACAGGAATTCCGAGTGATTCGAGAAAGTCGGACATGGGGGGATAGGCAGCGCTGTCGGATCCGGTTACCTTGAACCCCCGCTGTTGGAGCATGCCGGCCAGCGACGCCATTGCCGTGCCGCAAATACCGATCAGGTGGATGTGCCTGTTTTCCGTCATCATTTTGAATGGGTCGGAATCGAGACTGGTGCCGTGGCCGCTTCCAGAATTTTCAAGCTAGCGCTGTCGGTGTTCACTTTCAGGGCGGCTCTTACTCCCAGGGGCAACGTTATGTTGCGCCGCGATACATGCCCAGAGCGCAGGCCAAATGCGATTGGGACACCAAGATCTTCGACCACTCGCACGACAACTTCTTTTAGGCTGTAGTTCTGTCCACCGGGCTGAACGCAACCGAGCATCTCGCCGAACACGATGCCCCTCACCGCCTCGAACTTCCCGGCAAGCTTCAATTGCATGAGCATGCGATCGATCTGAAAAGGTTTTGTATTTACATCTTCTAGGAAGAGAATCGTTTCACGGGTGCAAATTTCCTGGGGAGTTCCCAGTGACGCGGCGAGCAGGGAGAGGCAACCACCGTAAAGAATTCCCTCGGCTGAGCCATCCATCAATGGTTCGATTCCGGAATCGTCGCCAATCTCCCACTCCGAAGTACCAGACATGGCAGCGTGCCAGGATGGCAAGTCCACGCCATCGGAATGAGCGAAATCCTTGGCAACCATGGGCCCATGAAAAGTTACAAAACCTGCGCGGTCGCAGAAATGGGTCAGCAGGGTGGTGATATCGCTGTAGCCGACAAAGACCTTGTGGTTCGGAATGATTTTTGGGGGGGCGAGTTCAGGCAAGAGGTAATTCGTGCCGTAACCACCGCGCGCGCAGAGGATGGCACGAACATCTTCGCGCACAAACATCTCCTCTAGTTCACGTGCACGGCGCTCGGGTGATCCGGCAAAGTAGAGATCTCTGTCAAAGATGGAGTTGAAGTAAATGGGTTTGTAGCCGAGAGCCCGGAGCACGCTGCACCCTGCCTCGAGTTCGGTCCGCTTAAAGTCACTAGCGGGGGCGATAATGCCGACGGTGTCCCCAGGCTGCAGGACCCCTGGCTTAACACGACGTTTTTGGTCGCTTACAAGCATTGAAGACTCGATCTTAACAGGCTGGGTTTGAGCCGGTAAGTGACAATGGTTCCAGACCAGCGCGCACCCGCCAGTTCTCAGAGTTACAAGGGTTCCGTCACGCAGGTAAACTAGGCCTGCAGGCGTGTCTCTAAGCAGCTCAAAATTCACGCGAGCTTCAGCCGACGGGGTACCGATCGTGCCTGCCGGGCAGCAGATGGGACAATGTTCCAAACGCCCCATGATTGCTTTTCTCAGCACAATTCCCAGCTACAGAAAGAATTCACCGCGGCATAGAATCTGGGCTGGGCCGCGCAGATAAACATCTCCCTCCCAGCGCACTAGTTGTACCCCTCCGGGAGCTTGAACTCGGACCGGTGATTTCGCCCGCCCGGTCGCGATAGCTGCTGCGGCAGAGGCACAAGAGCCGGTACCAGAGGACTGGGTTTCCCCGGCGCCCCGTTCAAAGATTCGGATTTCGATGTGGCCCTTATCCCGAACTGACACCAGTTCGACATTGATGCCATGCTGGAAATCATGGTGCCGGCCAATTTCGGCAGCTTCTGCCTGCCATCCGTGAGCAAACTCGTCTACAAAAACCACGAAATGGGGATTCCCCATGGAAACGGGAATGCCGCTTACCTCGCGAAACGCCAGCCTGATGGAGAACTCCTCCCCGACCTGGGGTTCGCCCATGCCGGCTTCGAACTCGAAGCTCATGTTGTTGCGCGCGATTAACGTGCAGGTCCTCAGCCCCGCTCCCGTGCGCACGACGATCTTCTCCTTCGCCTGCTCCGAAGCTATGTGGGCGGCAACACATCGCGTGCCATTGCCAGAGATTTCCCCCTCCGAACCGTCCGCATTCAGCAAGCGGGCGCGTACGTGGGCATCACTGGCGGGGAATAACCACTCGACCCCATCCGCGCCTACGCCGTAATGGCGATCACAGATGCGCCTGGTGAAGGCGGCGAGGTCGGCGGGAGCGTCGATTCCTTCGATGATGAGAAAGTCATTGCCCGAGGCCGTGGCTTTCACGAATGGCACGACCGGGATCATTCGCGTTCAGCCGCGCCCAGAGACTGCACGCTGGAGAAGACGGAAGACTGGTGCAGGAGAACTTCAACTTCCTTATGTTGCACGTCTGAGGCCTGGAGTGAGAACATCACGCGGGAGAGACCGTCGGTCGTGGCTGCACGCACCTCTTGCATGGTCTGTTGCTCTGAGGTCAGGATGCGATTCAGTTCAGCGAGCACGGGTTCGGTGCCGTGGCCGGTGACTTCGTAGGCGATTAGCATGGCCCTCAAGCTCATCTTCCTTTCGAATTTTCCCAATAACCTAAGGGAAATGAGAATCAAGCCAGTGGCAAACGCCGCGGTCAGGTACAAGCCGCCGCCCGCCGCCATGCCCACCGAGGCAACCACGAACAAGGTTGCCGCGGTGGTCAGACCGGTCACCGAGCCGCGGGCATGCAGAATCGAACCAGCTCCGATGAAGCCAATGCCGGGAATGATCTGGGCCGCAATGCGTGTGTGATCACCCATGTTTTGCTGCGCCAAGGCGTCGGAGAGAATGGTAAACATGGCCGAACCGAAACAGATGAACATATTGGTGCGCAAGCCGGCCGGCTTGTGTCGCAGTTCACGCTCAAGGCCGATGAAGCCGCCAAGAATCGCCGCCACGATCAGCCGCAAGATTGCCGTCGGGATCATGCCCGACAATTCTCCGCCCAGGCGATGAATTATTAGTTGAAGGAAATCCATGAGGCTTGCCTGTGTAGATTTTATACCGGAAAAAATTGCCGACTCGAGTTGCCTCCTCACATGCCGCGTGACTCATGGCTTATGGGTCGAATAGATGGTAGCAGAGGGCTGCCCTGTCGTTTCCATGATCACCAACGCGGGCAGGGCGTGTTGGCGGGCGCTCCGGGCCACCGGATCGTCGCCAATGCCAATGGCGTAGTCGGCCAAGTCAGCCGGATTGGCCAGCGCCCGCTCCCATAGGCCCTCGGGATCGGATGGCTGTTTCCAGGTGCGGTGATTTCCTTCCTGGATGACTCGCGATAACGGAATACCAGCACGCTGCAGGGCACCAGCACGATCGCCCAGGTACATCAAGAGAGTGGCCTCGGGCGGCAGTTTTCTCAAGTTGGCGGCCAATACCCGCTCTAATCGAATGCGACTGCGCGAGTTAACCCAGGCCTCGCGGAAGGAAACCGGCTGCGCCCGCCACACGGAAACATAACTTGCAATCACCATGGTCGCTGCCAGCGCTGCCACTAGAGCTTTGCCGGCCGGGGAACGGGTAAGTGTCGTCAGGAAATAGACGCTGACCGCGAAGAAGGTCGCTACCGCCGGGAGCAACTGGACGCCGTAACGCACATTGTAATAAGAGAATGGCCACCAGGTCGGAACGAAGATGGGCACACTGCCGTAAGCGATCGACAGCGCATAGAACGGAAGCGGCAGCCAGAGCAGCAGTAACGTTGCCAGTCTTCGCTCCACCAGCAAACACAATATCGAGCCCAGGAGCGCGACCCCAATCCAGACTTTCTCGAGGATTCCTTCCGAGAGATTCGTCTCCGCCGATTTCAGGAAGTACTGACCAGCCGCCAGCACGTTGTATGATCCGGGGTGCAATGGGAGTCCGGGGGCTGCGCTTCGCTTCTCGATAGCGCGAGCGGAATAGGGACCATTGGCGAATTCCAACGGGTTGCGGTAAATGATCCAGTTATAGGCAAGCCAAATGGCAGGTACGGCAGAGACGACCAGCAGAAAATCTCTGAACGCGCGGCGCCGTTCAACCCGGTCCACGGCCTCAGGCTCGACTCGTGCGATAACGATAGCGGCAAGGGCAACGAAAACAGCGGCAAACCAGCCGTCGTAGCGGGTCAAGGCGGCGGCGGCTAAGCAAAATGAACATTTTCTTAGAGAACCCCAAACCGAGCCGCTCTCTTCGTTCCTGGCGGCGAGCGCCTGCCTGAATTCCTC
>JBPYDQ010000640.1:0-4436 GCA_051986135.1 Terriglobales bacterium
TCATCCCAGCCGTTAGAATTCTGGCTGTTGGCTTTCATCGCCTCACCAAAGTTGGCCAGCTCCAGCGGGTTGGCGTTGAGATAATCCCACCATCCCATGCCGAAGACCCGGTGGGCCTGTGGCTCGCCGGTGCGAATGCGCTCGCCGAGCTCACTGAAGATCCGGAGCCATGTGCCGCCGACCTCCTGAGCCAGCATGTTCACCGAGCCGGGCGCCGACGTGGCCAATACGTCTGAAAGCGGCGTCGGTCCGAAGCGGCCCTTCGCATCCTCGGTAAACACCCCGACGCTGGCGCAAGCTCGCATCACCCGCTCCAGCGCGGCCGCGTTCACCTGTAGCCCACGCTCGACCAACTGTCTCGCCGTCATCAGACCGTTAGCTTGAAGCGTGTCGGGAACGTGGAGCTTCAAAACCTCAGAAATGGCACGGGCGACCCAGCCACCCATCGCCATCTGCAGCACTATAGCCTGCGGAGGCAGCGGCTGAGGCGCGGCAATCGAGGTTGATGCAGACATATGATCTCCCAGTGTTGTTTAGATTTGTTACCCGAAAGGTGCCCGTATACCATGCAGTCTGAAAGCCGTTGAGAATCGTGACTTTCTTGAAATTGAACTTCGCTGTCCTGTCCAGCGCTGTTGGCTACGACAGCATCGCCGCTTCGAGCACTTGTGCGAAGGATTCACGGCTCGGCAACTCCTGGTCAGATGAAAAGCCGTGCTGCTCGTAGCCTGTTTCGGCGTACCGCGCCAAAACGTCCCACTCCGCACGACTGAATTCCTGATCCTCTTCCCACTTGCGACGCATCCGGAGCAACGGTTCTGTCGGTTGTACGCGCGGAATAGTGAAATCTCGCTGAGGTCGTTTCTAATAGAAGTCGCCATGAGAAGATCCTACGGGTCTCGCACCTACCGCGTCGAACTTGCCCTCTATCAAATAGTTGGCAAGCCGCCCGAGCCTGAATCTAGCGGTTGCAGCAAAATGATCGTATGGCTGCCCCGCGTCTATCGAAGGGCAGGAAATGACAAACTGGCACGCGTGCCAACGAACAAGCCCGCGATTAGAGGGCCGTTTATGGTGATCCTCCGACCTTGTGGCCACGAATTATGGATTATCAGTTCGCGCGGTACTGTGGCGGGACTGGATCCCCCGTCAGTGTTGCCAAAAATGCCTTCAACCACTTTTCCGCGGCCCAAGCGGTATAGCGGGCTGATTTCTTTGGGCCCGCCGAGGAATGCGCTGGGCGGATCCCCGCCTCGATCATAATACTCGATCACATCATCGAGTGTCGCCCCTGTTGCGGAAACTACGATTGCGGCCGGAAAGGCGGGCGCGGAGACCATCGCCAGAAACGGCCGCTCCGAAAACGAACGAAATTTGTCATGGTCAGAGCTCCTCCTTCACGTGACGGTAACCGAAGTCGACCGGAATTGGAACCTGCCTATTCAGGCAGGGTTCTCAGCTTGTGTCACCATTCTCAAGGAAGGTCACAGAATCCGTGGCAACAGCACCGGGCGTCATCGAGGTAGCCGAAGATCAGGGCGAGGTGCAAGAAGGCTTACCGAGTTATTTCCTGTCGCGGTCCGCGCTGGTGAGTTGCAACACCACCCCGCCCAATCTCGCGGGGTGACGACCATCTACATCGCCGGTAAACTTTCGGAAGGTTAAAGGGTGAGTGCGGGGAACGGTTTGTCCCCTGATTTGCGGTTTTCCGGAGAGCAAATTAATTGAAGATCGGATTTGAATTTGCATTCGATCGGTTCATTGAAGGAAGCACGAATGAGTAAATGCTTCGCCCGAGCCGTTGTCGGAATCGCGATGTGCACTCTTGTGGCAGTTCCACTCGCCAGCGCCGTGGTGAATCTGCAGCCCATTTGTCCAGGTTATGGTGCTCGGCAAGCAAGCCGCCTCCTTACTCCATCAGCGAGGAGTGACCGTTAGAAATGAACTTTGACGACGCAACTTTGACGCACGATCAGGCGCAATCGGTGCCAACATCGACCGAATGGTCGTACTGAGATGTGCAAAGACGGAGCATTCGAAGTGGCGCTGAGTAGTCGCAGGCAGTTCTTACGGCGAACACCTTTGGCCGCAGCGGCTCTCGGTTGGTCCCAAACCAAGATCCTTCGAGCAACGACGCAGGTTCTTGAAGGTCGCGTGCAGGATGTCGCCGGGACCGACGCCGCCTCGATCGGTAGACTCGCTTCCCAGATAAGCGGCCACGTCATCACGCCCGAGATGCCCGATTACGAATCGTCACGCCTCGTCTTCAATCGTGCATTCGACCGGCATCCCGCGCTAATCGTTCGCTGCGCGGGCGCGTCGGATGTCGCGCGTGCTCTCGGTTTTGCTCAAACCTACAATCTGCCATTGGCGGTGCGTGGCGGAGGCCACAATCGCGCCGGATTCAGCACGTGCGATGGCGGTGTGGTGATCGACCCCTCCGCGATGAACCAGGTGGAAGTGGACGCTGATAAGCGCGTCGCGCGTGCGGAAGCAGGGGCTCTGGTGCGCAATATGGATCAAGCGACGCAACAATTCGGCCTAGCCACGACCATGGGTGGTTGCCCTACGGTAGGAATTGCCGGGCTGACGCTGGGCGGAGGAGAGGGTTTCTTGCAGGCGAAGTACGGGACGGCGAGCGACAACCTGATCTCGGCGCAAATGGTGACGGTGGATGGCAAGCAAGTCGAGGCCAGCGAACAATCCAATCGTGATCTTTTTTGGGCAATCCGCGGTGGAGGCGGAAATTTCGGCGTCATCACTGCGCTTGAGTACCGTCTTCATCCAGTCAACGAGGTTTTGGCAGGAAACTTGACCTACTCGGCAGGGCGGATCCCGGAACTCCTGGAGGCTTTCGTCAAGTTTACCGAACGGGCGCCTGACGATGTGTTCTTCGGCGGCGCCGTGTTACCGTCCCATCAGGGACCGGGATTCCTGATGATGATGTTGTATTTTGGCGAGCCGGGCCACGGGAACGGCTTATTCAAAACGTGGCAAGCGCTCAAGCCTCTGCAGGACACAGTTAAGGTCACATCGTATCTTGAAGCACAGGAGACCATTAATCCTTACGCTCCGGTGGCACACTTCCAAACGGACCTAATACTTCCTGAGCTCAGCAGAGCGGCCATTGCGACGATAGCAACGGCAGCCAACGATGCCCCACCAAACGCCCGAGTGTTCATTTTCCCGTTCTTCGGCGCGATTACGCGAGTAGGGGTGAGTGACACGGCGTACCCCTTGCGGCAGCCGGGTTATGAGTTGGACATTATGGGGAGCTGGAACGCTCTGTCAGAGAAGGCGAGAGCGATGCAATGGGTCAACGAACTACGTGACAAGTTGCGACCGCTCGCGCGTGGAGCTTACGTCAATCAGTTGGGTGAAACGAGCGAAGAGCTGGTCAAACTGGCGTACGGGCCAAACCACACTCGCTTGGTGGAAATCAAGAAAAAGTACGATCCCAGGAACGTGCTCCGGCTTAACCAGAACATCAATCCGGATGCCTGGACTAACGGGAGGCCTCGGTGAGAGCGCTCGACAGACCACCGAGCGCCGTTTTCGATCTAACTGTGTTCTTCTTAATTAAACTTAAAACTGGTACTGCATACGCGAGGGACGGATGACGCCTGGACAGAAATTCGGAAACCCGTGGGGTCGTGGAGCGCATGATTGGGCAGACTTGATGGAACCCCACTACTATTTGCTCGACGAAACGGTCCATGGTCGGCTTGGGGTCAGGGGCGGGACGCGTCTACTGGACGTGGAGCGCGGCCCTGGTGGCGCGGTTCTTCTAGCTTCCGTGCGTGTGCGCACGTGGCGGGCCTCGATGCATCGCCTGGTTCAATCGAAGTGGCACTAGAAAGAGTTCCTGGTGGGGATTTCCGCGTCGGGGATATGGAAAGCCTTCCCTGGACGGACGGCTCTTTTGACACCGTCACCGCATTCAACCTTTCCAGTTCGCCCGTAAACCGGTAAGTGCCTTGATGGAAGCCCGCCGTGTCCTTGCCCCCGGTGGAAAGTACGATGAAATGGACCGGCGCGCGATTGACTGCTTCGACCAGGCTCTGGCCAATGTCGGACTAGCCAACGACGGTGCTTTGCGACAAGTGCTGCACGCCCTGTCGTTCGCCAAAAATCCGGCCTCAGGCATAGCTGTCGCGCTGCACCTAAATCGAAGATTTGTCGAGTGCCGGTCCGTTTGTGACCTCTAAATCGTGGACGAATGGCTTCCTATGACATTTAAATCGAGGACAAACCGTTAACAACGTCCGGGACCGAAGGCCTCAACTCGTGAACTGCGGCAATCACGGCTGCATTACCAGCCTGCTCACCTTGCATTCAAATCGAGGACAAACTTCAGGCTACGCTTTGTCCGCGATTTAAGGGTTGCAGTCCGCGATTAAAGGTACATGACGGGTTGGACTAAAATTGTGGAAAGT
>JBPYDQ010000641.1:0-10872 GCA_051986135.1 Terriglobales bacterium
GTGTTCGTAGCCGGGGCTTGTGTTTGTGTAGTGTTGCTGCTGGTATCGGATTGGGCGCCCGCCGGAATAGGCCCCACAAACAGAGAAACGCCTATTACCGCGCCTAGACAAACCACGTGCGTGAAACGAACCTTCATTCGCCCACTCCTTCCGACTGGATTGCCGTGCGCACTCGGTTTTCCAGACGACAACCCCTACCGAGTCGCTGCCTCATGGAGCGAGGCTGCCTGTCTGAACTGCCAGGTTCGACTGGCAAAACTTACAGGTTCCGCCCAACAATGGGTTTGTCAGTGGGTATTGTTGTATTTAGATATCGGGTGAGTTGTAGTTGCTGGCATGGGATAGGCGTTTAGTCCCGGTGGGATCACATCAATCAAATACCAGGTGGCTTCGAATCTTGTGTCTGAGCGATGTCACTGAGGAGGACTTCCGCCAGGGAAGTTGATCGGGACGCAGGAACTGCAAGAATCCAGTATGGCCTCCCATTTCGCGAAGTGACGACGTGCCGCTCAAACCCGGAACGGCGGAGTTTAACTTACCGATGCCCTTCGCGACTGAACGACTGACTGCATGGACCCGCGCATGCGCGCACTGCTTGTAGTTACCTCCGTGCTCCTTTGACACTCCCTTCGTAGGCCGGAGTGTCCATCCATGTAGCGGGGGCGTGCGAAGACTCCGCTAGAGCTGTAACTGAAGCCGGCTCTGAAAGAATTGAGTGTTGCCACTAAGCCCAAAGCGGTCGAGGCGACCGTACCCATAGTTAAACTCCAGGCGTATGTATTGGGAGAGGTACCAGTTGAGTTGTTCGGTAAACCTGCCGAACCTGCCTCCTTGCAACGTCCCGCTGTCGAGATCGATGTAGGAATACCGCGATACGAGTTCCCACGCACCGGGGCCTCCATTAAAGACGGGCCTCTGCGGCACGACTGCCCTGAAAAAGCCACCTACCGTGTTATAGGTGCGTGTCTCTCCAGTGATAATCCAGGTTGCAGCAACGTCACCGCCATGGAACACGGGATTGCGCGTCGTCGGCGACGAGATTTTGTCAATCCAGTATTCACTGCCAAACAGCCACGATCTTCTGCGATAGTAGATCTCTGGTCCTGCCATAAATGCCGCAGTTGCCGCAAACTTACCGGTATCGAGGAAATAAGGTGCAATAAAGTCCTCAGGCCGTGAGCGAAGGCGGAATTGGTTATCGACGGGCTTCCCGTACTGCAGATTAACTCCCAGGTGAAGCAGCGAGTGCGTTTCAGAAACGGCCCGAATGGGAAGCCATGCAAGCCGGGCAACTTCCTGGCTCGAATAAGAAGAAAACGACTGGCCCTTGGAGACGATGTCGTTGAAGTAACCTAGATTCCATAAAAAGCCGTGCGTCGGTTCGTACCCCATCCATTTGATTCCGTCCGCGAGTAAGGGAACAGTGGCGTCATTCATAGTGGCTCTTTCCATGGTCCAGCCGTCGTAACCGGTCATCACTTTGTTGAGCGAGTATCCCTCCTTTGTACGGCCAACAAATACGTATCCCCATTTGGGGGAGAGTTCAACCATTATTCCGGTTTGGCGCAGGAGCCAAGAGTGGGTAGGGGCATCGTACATGATTCCACAGCTGTAAGTGATAGATCTCTCGATTTGAGCGACTTTTCCCGACACGAGAAAGCGAAAATCGCGTAGTTTGAAGTCTGGAGAAAGAGAGAATTGCTCCTTACTTTGCTGGTCCTGCGCAAAGGCAGAATAGTCGAAGAGTAAACCGCCACCGAACCGAGCCGAAACATATTTCCCATCAAACTCGTTCCAACGTTTGAAACCTCTGGTTGCTTCTTCTGACTCGTCTGCCTCAATCGCATCGATATTGGTTTGAATCGTCGGGTCAGTCGGAGTGGGTACGGCCTTCTGTTGTTTATCGGTAGCGGATTGGGGAGTAGCGGATTGGGAAGTATCACCGTCTGTTGTTGCCTGTGTTGTTGCCTGCGCTCCGACTAAAGCTGGCGCGAATAGGATGAGCGCCAATGTCGCCGTCACGACCGGCCTTCGCAGCGAGACCTCGGTTATCGGTACGGGATGCCGAGTCATGCAACCAGCCTCTATCAGTACGTATTAAACATCTGCTGCAGTTGCTCAGGAGTGTGAGGTGTCAGCAGCGCCAGAGAAAGCAGAATTCGTGATTTCTGAGGGTTAAGTTCACCGGAAGCTATGAAGCCGAGCTCGTCGTCCTTGACTTCAACGTTGCGCCCGACAGTGCCTGTAACTACACGGCTGCTGCGTACGACAACCACGCCCTGTTTAACTGCTCGGGCGGCGGCATCAAGCGACGCCTTATTCATGTTTCCATTGCCAACTCCCGCGATAACGATACCCTTAGCGCCATTGCGCACACTGCAGTCGATCAGGTCCGGGGACATGTCCACGTCTCCATAGACAATGTCCACCCGTGGAAGCTGGGTGACATCTGAAATGTTAAATTCGCTTGCGGTGGTGTGTTTCCACGACGGATTCTGGTAGAAATCGTCTTTGCCATACGCAGACACTCCGACCAAACCTCGCAGCGGCGACATGAAGGTCTGCACGGCCGTTGTGCTTGTCTTGGTCAGCGAGTGTGCCCCCTGGATCCAGTCGTTCATCACCACTAACACCCCTCTACCTTTCGCATTCGGATCAGCGGCAACAGCCACGGCGTCATATAGATTCAACGGACCGTCTGCGCTGACTGCTGTTGACGGCCTCATCGATCCGACGATCACGACTGGCTTGTCGCTTTTTACCGTTAGGTTGAGAAAAAATGCTGTTTCTTCCAACGTGTCGGTGCCATGCGTTACGACGACGCCAGCAACATCATTCGTGGCAAGCAGCTCGTTAATCCGCTTGGCGAGCTTTAGCATGATGTCGAACGTCATATCCTGTGAGCCCACGTTCGCGACTTGCTCTCCCTTGAGGTTGGCCAAGTCCCTGATCCCGGGGACGGAATCGAGCATGGCGTCGATGGTCACCTTCCCGGATGTGTAACTCGATTGAGCTCCCGTGGCAGCAGCGCCCGCGATTGTCCCGCCAGTAGCGAGAACCACGACGTTGGGTTTGCTCGTCTGGCTGAGAGCAGGTTGGGAGATGGCACCCACGATAATGGTGGCCAGAAATATATTCACAATTCTTCGAGTCTGTTGCACAGTTATGCTCCTTTTCCAGAGCCGTGCGGTTCTGCGATGGTTATTGTTTATGGTACTTGCTCTTATCCAGACCGGTTAGTTTGACTGGATCAAGCAACTCTTTAATTTGTTCCTCAGTCAGAAGGTGTTTTTCCCGAATTAATTCGAGTACACCTTTGTCGGTTTTGTAAGCCTCTTCCGCGAGTTCCGTGGCTTTGTCGTAACCGAGGATGGGGTTGAGGGCGGTAACGATACCAACCGTCGTCTCCATGTAGTGCGCGAGTGTCTTCTCGTCGACGGTGATGCCATCAATGCACTTAGTACGGAAAAGATTTGATACTCGAGAAATGAGATGCTGCGACTCCAGAATCGTCAACCCCTCGATGGGTTCATAGGCGTTGAGCTCCAATTGTCCACTGTGCGCGGCCAGCGTCGTAACATAATCATTGCCCATGACTCGGAATGCGACTAAATTCACCACCTCAGGAACGACCGGATTCACCTTGCCCGGCATAATAGAAGACCCGGGCTGCAGGGCTGGCAGGTTGATCTCCGATAATCCTGCACGGGGACCTGAGCTTAATAAGATCAAGTCGCCGGAGATCTTTGACATCTTGATTGCCAAGCTGTTCAGCGCCTCGGCATAATCCACGAAGCCTTGCTGGTCCCAGGTAGCGGCTATCAGATCAGAGGCCGGCACAAACGGTTTGCCGGTGAGTTTTGCCAGATGTTCCGCGCATTTGGCCGTGTAACCTTTGGGGGCGTTAAGCCCGGTGCCGATTGCAGTGCCGCCCATGTTGATGGCGTAAAGCGACCTCTCGGCTTTTTCTAACGACTGAATTTCCGATTCCAGTGCCGCCGCATAACCGTGAAACTCCTGGCCGACTGTCATGGGTACGGCGTCCTGCATTTCGGTACGTCCCATCTTCACGATCTCTAGGTAGGCATCGCCTTTTGTGGCAAAGGACTGTGCGAGCTGTTGCAGCTCTTTAATCAACTGTTCATCCTGCAGGACGATGGCAACCTTGATTGCCGTGGGATAAGAGTCATTCGTGGACTGCGACATGTTCAGATCGTCGTGCGGCTCGAGGAACTGGTACTCGCCCTTCTTGTGGCCGGTGGCCTCGAGACCGATGTTCGCCAACACTTCATTGGCATTCATATTCGTGGAAGTGCCGGCGCCTCCTTGATACCAATCGACGAGGAATTGATCGCGATATTTGCCAGCAAGCACTTCATTACAGGCTTTTTGGATTGCAGCAAGCCGCTCCGGCTTCATGGCGCCGACATCTGTGTTTGCCTCAGCGGCGGCCAGCTTCACCAGGGCCAGTGCGTCAATGAATTTGGGATAGTGATTGATGAGTATGCCGGAGATGCGGAAATTTTCCAGCGCACGCGCGGTTTGCACGCCGTAGTAAGCATCGCCTGGAACTTCTTTGGACCCTAATAGATCCTTTTCAATGCGGGGTTTAGTCGTGGACGATCCTGCTGGCCGTTGCGTTTGCGACCATGCACTGTGATCAGCCAGAGCAAGGGCAAGAAGAAGAACCAGGATCATCCCCAGGGGGAGCATCGCCAGCTTGCGACCGGTTAATCGCGGCGCTCGGGAATTTCGTGCTTGCATGAGGGCACCTCCAAGTTAGCTACGATTTACCGAAGACTCTGTAATCGAAGCTGTACTTGAATCCGAATTGGATTCGAAAATCATTCGGGTTGAAACCGCTTGAGAAATTGTAGCGGCGGCCATATTGAAACTCTCCGCCAGCCATGAAATTCTTAAACGGCGAATACAATAGGTTCGTGCTTGCATATTCGCCCGCGTGAAACGCTTCCGAGGTCTGCAAGTTTGTGTTGTGCATGAGCAGGCGTGAATAACCGATTGCGCTACTCCATTTTTCCGACCATTTGTGATCCAGGTACACACTCAAGCCGTACATGGGTACCGGTTTCCCTTTGATCGGTTGAATGATGGAAGGGGTGAGTTCCGGCGCGACGTCAATTGGCGCGTCGTTCATGTAGTTTTCAATTCCTTCGCCGTACGTGTACTGCAAGCGAAGAATATTGTTTTGGAAGGTGATGTTTGAGCTCGCGTTCACACCCCAGCCGATTATGTTCTGGGTGACGTTGGTAGCGAGGTTGTCAATCTTGAAGTCGCGAACGATGCCAGCGAGGCGAAGATAACTCTTGTTCTCCCAGGTATGGCTGATCGCACCTGATAAGTCCGGATACTGAAAGCGCGCGTGGACGTTTGAAAGATCAATTCGATCTGCAAGAACGCCCTGGTCTCCACTCGCGCCGGGTTTCTCCAACGCAAACATGAGCGTGGTGGGTCCGTTGAGCGGTGTGTATCGGAACTGGGGGTTGCGGAGGAACACCATTCCATTTGGCCCCCAATACTCGATAACGTTTGGGAAGACATCGCCGTCCATGAAGACGCTCTCTGTTTGACCCGCAAGGAAGTGCCCTATCTCGCCGTAGAACTGGCGGGGACGAATGGTTGTTTGTCCGGCATCGACGCCGACGCCGAACAAGTCGAATTCAAATTCGTATTTCAGCTTTCCTATTGATGTGTATTGTTCTCCCTTTACGCCGAAGCGGGACTGCCGCACGCCGAAATAGGTATTGCCGTTCTTTCCGAATTCCCCTGGGAATGCCGGCAGCTTGGAAGGCCGGTTCACGTCAAACCAGTCCGGATCATTCACCTTGACGTCATAGCCCATGTCCAACATGACAAAGCCGTAGATGTCGAGGTACGATTTCGGTTCATCTTCCGGCGCAATGGATCCGCCTTGCCCTTGAGTCGGCTCTTGCTCCAGTTTTTGCGTCTCGGGAGAAGCAGCGTTCGTAGTCGGGGCTTGCGTTTGTGTGTTGCTGCTGGTGTCGGATTGGGCGCCCGCCGGAATAGGCCCCACAAACAGAGAAACGCCTATTACCGCGCCTAGACAAACCACGTGCGTGAAACGAACCTTCATTCCCCCGCTCCTTCCGACTGGATTGCCGTGCGCACTCGGTTTTCCAGACGACAACCCCTACCGAGTCGCTGTCTCGATAGAGCGAGGTTGCCTGTCTGAACTGCCAGGTTCGACTGGCAAAAATTACAGGTTCTGCCTAGGGTGTATCAGTGGCTATCGTCGTATTTAGATATTATTGGATTTAGATATCGTGCGGGTTGAGATGCTGGCAACGAGAAAGGCATTTGCTCCCGGTGGGATCACATCAATCAAATGCCCGGTGGCGTCGAATCTTGCAAAACCGGTTCTTCCATCAATGCCAGGGAAGGTCAATCCGACGCAAGGCGAGGCGCCTACCATGATTGCAGTGCAGGTGATGGCGAACGACGTAGCGGTAAGCTTTGGCGTTGCGGGTGGCTATCTCGAAATGAACGTCGATAAGCCGCTCATGATTTGCGACCTTATGCATGCTGTCAGGCTGATGACTGGCGGCCGTACTAACTGTCGCCGATTCCTCGTAGAAGGCACCAATCTCATTCTGAAGAAGTTCCGCGAATATGTAGATCGTTCAGCCAGCGGTTTCGGCCTTGATCGGATATGACAAAGCAATCGAAGATCGCTCACTACGAATGGACAACGGTCTCACAGACTCAGGATCCACGATGCGATCGAATTTATCCTCGGTGAGGAAGCCCATTTGCAAAGCCGCAGCCTCGAAAACAATGGTGAGTGCTGATATGGGCACCGCTGCGTAAACGGCGGGCGCTTCAGAGGAATCGGGAATTTCCTTGGTCATCGCCCTTCAAAGAAACTCCTTATATAGCGCTAGTTCTGAACGACTGCTCTTCTGCGCTCCATCACGATTCCGACTAGAGAAAAGCGGGGTCAAATAGATGTCTACACAGTCAAACTCATTACGTCCTTCTGAACATCCTTCGCGAGAGATTCCCGACCCGGCGCTCTTGCAACGACGGTTGACTTCTGTGCTGAGCGCGGTCGCGGGAACAGTCGACGTGATCGGCTTTGTGAGCCTTAAAATATTCACTGCCCACATTACCGGCAACCTAGTTGTGATAGCTGCTCAGCTCGTGAGCGGCGGGGCTCCCAGCATGGACCTGATCATTGCTGTACCGGTTTTCATCGTCGCAGTAGCGGTTGTGTGGCTCATCGCCAGAATATTTGACCAACGCGGTTATTCTCGGGTTCGGGTTCTTCTTGTGTTTCATCTGCTGTTGCTCACGTGCGTTTTGATTTACAGCGTCACCAATCATCCCGACGCGAACCCACGCGGATCGGCCGCCGACGTCGCAGCTATGATCGCCGTATCGGCCATGGCATGCCAGTTCGCACTTCTGCGGCTGGCTGTGCCGGGCGCTCCTGCTACGGCAGTGATGAGCGGCAACTTGACCAACACTGTTCTTTCGCTGGCGGATAGCCTTGCACGCCGTGAAGGGGGTCAAGACGCGCGCGAACAACTGAAGAGAAGCCTGGAACTCCTCCTACCATTTTTCGCAGGCTGTCTTGCCGGAGCAGGGGCGGTCTCATGGCTTGCAGACTGGGCATGGGCGCTTCCGGTCCTGCTCGCCGGGGCAGCTTTGCTGTTAGTACCCCGACGCCGGGACTGAACGCAAAGATTCCAACATTGTCGCCAACCTTAACCATTCAAGTCGCGCACAAGTGGCGGCGTCTCAATTGTGGTTCTTCGCCCCCAAACTTGTAGTCGAAAGTGTATGTGAACGAGTCCAGAATCCTGTACTCGTGATACTGGAAGCCGTCAGTGAAGTTATCTCTCCGGTCCCATTGAAACTCGCCGTCGAACCTGATGTTTTTAGTCGGATAATGCAGCAGGTTGATTAGTCCATACGTCACTTGTGAAACTCCGATGGGACTGGTAGGGCAGTGTTGTCAACTCTCAGGTAGGCCAATTAGCATCATGTAGAAAAGCGATTAGAGGCTCACTGGTTGACGGACCGGCGCGGTCACGCGGCGCGATCATAGAAGTATCGGTGCCGGCGTTCGACCGCCGCTCTGCGGAGAAAGAACCACACCACCAACGCGCACAGTAGCAGTGTAGCGAGAACCAATTCAAAGGCGCGCAGGAAGAAGTGATCGATCAAGCGCCGGGCCCGGATTTCGGAATCGGCGAGCGTCCTTTCGGTGGTGGCATTCACGTCGCGCATGAGCGCCTGCTCCTCACTGTGAAGACCATTCAGCATGATCTGTGTTTCCTTGCTAAGGTCTTCAGTTGCCGCCAGGCGCTCGCGGCGCAGATCGACTATGGTTTCTATTCTCTGCTGGTTCACGGAATCGAACGATTCGATTCGCTCCTCTCGCAGGAATGCCTGGGTCGCCAGGCGCTGGCCTTCAACCTCCGTAAGTGCGACTTTGTTCAGATTGTTCATGTATTCGGGCATTTGTTCCATGCTCGCTGAAGTTTTCGCCAGCGTGCTCGAGAGATCGGCGATGTTGGACACGGTGGCGCTCACCTTGGGATTGCGCGTCACGTCGCTGAGCAGCAGCTCTGCCTGCCAACGAGCTTGCTTGGGGAGATAGGCATTGTAGGAGTCCAGGCGAGCGGTCAGATCGCCAATGCTTTCTCCTATGGCCTTGATGGTAGCTCTGGTCCCCAGCTCAGACTGCTCTGTCCGGCGTATTAGCAGGGCGTCGATTGATTCGCGGCTGCTCAGTCCCGACTGAATAGGATGGGCCTCCGCCCAGGACCTCAGTTGCTGCTCAATAGAATCCATGTCGGCCGACGGAGCAGCGGCTTGGAGCCTCTGCTTCACTTCGGTCTCCATTCGGTTTAGCGTCTCCATGACAAGCGGTTCGAAGTCTCCCCATCCTTCTTTCACAACGGGCTGGCGCACATAGGCCTTCATCTGCAAGATGAAAACCCAGGCATCCAGAGCAGCCGCGAGCGGATCGGTCTTGAGAAGAGCAGCCTGCATGGCGGGAATTGCTTCTGCCTTCCACACCAAGGCCTGTCGCCTGGTTGCGGCCGAGGGCGATTCAAGAATGACTCTGTCCGCCGCAGTCTCAATTTGGCCTGAATAAAGACCGAGCAGCGACTGGTTTCTCAAACTGAGTTCTGCCGCGGACGATTGAACACCCTTGGCTGACTTGATGAGCGCGGTCTTGCTGGTAGCCCCCGGTGCGCAACCGCACATCACGACCATCAATCCTAGCAACATGCCGGGCAACAGCACGCGCGTGACTCTGGCAAGCATATCGAACCACCCTTCCCATTCTAGGCTGCCGCCCAGTCCGCCCGGCGATACTGTTAGAACTGCCAGGATCTAGGCTGTGGAATCTGTCGTATGGCCAGGACCCTGCCCTGTCGTCGTCTTCCTTTATCCACTTGCGCGCTTAGAGAGCTCGTTCGCGATTCCACTAGCAGCGGGGA
The DNA here is from genome assembly GCA_051986135.1 of Terriglobales bacterium. Taxonomy (GTDB): domain Bacteria; phylum Acidobacteriota; class Terriglobia; order Terriglobales; family Acidobacteriaceae; genus Gp1-AA122. The sequence goes on from JBPYDQ010000641.1 coordinate 9,495, forward strand.
CCATGATTGGCCGAAATTCCAAAGAGACCGGTCCGGCTACCGGTCGACCAGTAACTGCAAAGTGACCCCGATCTTGGCCAGGCTGTGATCGACGGTGAGTGAAGGTTGCCTCCTTGACGCCTGTAAGTTTTAACAGCTGCATCCTGTTAACGGGCCGCTCATGATCAGCCGTAACAGACTGCCTCTAGGAAAACAACGATGCAACGTCCAAACGCGACAGCTATCTTGAGAGCGCTCTTTTTCTCTTGGGCAATAGTGACCATCCTTGCGCTAGCTGCCCTCCCGATCTCGGCTGGCACAAAAATCATTCACCGCTGGGTTCTTACTGGCGAACCCATGCCCAAACTCGAGAACATCCTGGTCATCGCGGTGGTAGAGAACTACCTGATACGCCAAGAATTAGAGGACGAAATGGAAAGGCTCCTCGCCAAATCCGGCGTCACCGGCGTCAAGAGCCACATGGTTCTCCCACCGCGCAACGAATTGGCTGAAGGCGAACTCAAGGAGCGCATCATGGAGGGTAACTACGACGGCGTTCTTGTGATCCGTCCGAAATCCGAGCGGACCGAAACCAAGGAAGTCGTCACTAGCGTCGCTGGTTCTCCCACCCCCTTTGTCCCTGCCCCGGGCTACTATCAGCTTTGGCCGTACTGGCACATGGCCGTGGCGGAGGCGCATACAACGAGCTCCCATTTCGAGGAAAACACCGTTGTTAGCGCTGAGTTCAACTTGTATTACGGCAAGGACGAAAAGCTTCTTTGGAGTGGAGAAACTGATACGGTCTATAGCAAGGACTTTCAGAAGTTGGGGAAAGAATACGCCAAAACGCTCGTCAAACAGCTGAAAAAAGATAAGGTGATTGGAAACGAATGATCCAAATGCACGCCGTTTGAGCGCGCGAAGAGCACTAAGCACACTTCGACCCGAACGATGCGGCGCTAAACTTTGCCGTTCCTGAGCCTTGCGAAAACCTCATTAACGCAGGGCTTCGATCGGCGCCTTCAGCTTACCTTCCGCGGCAAACATCAGTGCTTCCTCCAAATCCAGACGAATCATCGCGCCGGCTTGCCCAAGAGACTATTGCTGACATGCTCTAGCTCGCGGATATAGCAGAACAAAGAGAACAGTCCAAAGACGATGATCATGTAGCGGGAGGCCGTCGATAGTTGGACTTTGAATCTGTTAAACAGGAAGGAAAAGAGCGAGGTCGGAAGTAAAAACGTTAGCCGGGCTGCGAACAGCACGATGTGGCCCAAGGGGGCGTTGACAAACGGCGGCGTCGTGGCGTGAACCCGGCAGCCAATCCAATACGCCAGTTGGATCACAATACCGGCGCCGAAGGCGGTGCCGTCAAAGGAGTAGCCGGTAGATCCGCCAT
>JBPYDQ010000642.1:0-5199 GCA_051986135.1 Terriglobales bacterium
AGGGATTATAAATAAATGCGTCAGGTTCTGGATCGCCTACACAACTTCTCACTCGGTCCTGGCGTCCCCCGCCTAGCACCTGTCTCCTGACAAGACGGGGCATGATATTCTCCTGCGGATTGTCATGGCTATTGGCGGAAACAGGGGTCCATCAAGAGTAGACTCGAGGCGTGCAGGTCAATTTCTTTTCAGTTTCTCTGCGGCCAAAAATAAGAGTACTTCTTCCCGGACTTAGGGTTGGCGCTGGCCGCCGCCATTTCGTCGCAAAAATGAAAGGCGCTTCAGGTTCTCTCGAAATAAGGAGGTTGATATTGCAGTCTTCATCCAAAAGCTGTGGTCTGACGAACAAGGCCAGGACATCGCCGAATACGCGGAGCTGGTAGCGGCGATTCTGATCATTGTGGTCGGAACCATTCGGCTAGTCGGTTCCAACTCGAACACAGTCTTTTCCAATGTGGCCAGCTCGGTGCAGTAAGTTACAGCTCCCTAGCCTTTAGCTCGGGCGTCGATAGCGCAGCCGGAGTACCCAAGAGAGATTGATCTTTGCGCACTCGGTTACTGCTCCCGCGGAGTGGCAGGCTTTTCTAATACCATCGTGTGCTGCGCTTTACAATTCTTCTTGGGTTCGTAAAAAGCCGTTCCTTCCTTATCGTCTTTCGACCCGCGAAAGAAAAGTCCCTTCTTCAGGTTATCGGGTAATCCGGTGAATCGTGCCTTTCCCTCCGTGTTAGTCGTGACTTCCAGGTCAAGTCGTCGAACCCCGGCAAAACCATAAGCCAGATGGAGTCGAACAGTGGCGCCGCCAATGGGGTTTCCGTTTCCATCGATGGTGGTGAACTCAACCGAACAGGCTCCCAGCTCGCCGTCAACGGCTGGCACTGGTTGGGGCGGTGCCGACTTGGTAGCAGATTGTCCGAACCCAGTCGCAAGCAAGACCAGGAAAGTACTAGTGAAGGTAAGAATGTACCTCGAGTGCATGGTAGCCTCACCAGGGAAACGACAACGTGATGCTTAACTATGTCAGTTTCAATAGCGGCGGGCAAGCATCCAACCACGAACGTCGGAGCCGAAGAAAAAGCGACCAGCTGAGGCGGGCGGCAAAGGGTGGCAAGTAACAGAGTTCGATAGTCCGCCTCTTCTTTTTTATTGATCCCGACAGTTTTACAGCCTGCGGACTGGCGGCGGGTCGTAATCGACCAGGCTCAGCGACCCAGAGAGACTCGTACCGCTGGCGGAGGAAGGTATCGATTCCCAGGATGGATGTCCATTGGCGGCTCGGCCAGGGCGAATGTAAACGGGTTCCTGACCAGTACATGGTGAAATAGTCCCTTACGCTATGATGTCTTGCTATGACTTCCGAGCATTCTGCGCGGAACTTCCAGTTCGGCGCCTTTGAAGCGGACACCAAGACCGGGGAACTCCGCAAAGCCGGCGTCCGCTTGCGCTTGCCGGATCAACCTTTCCGCGTGCTGGTTCTCTTGCTCGAACGTCGCGGCGAAATTCTGACCCGCGACGAACTACGACAACAGTTGTGGCCGGACGGAACCTTCGTTGACTTCGATCACAGTTTGAATTCAATCGTCAATAAGCTGCGCGACGTGCTGGGCGATTCCGCAAACAACCCCCGCTTCATCGAAACGCTCGCGCGCCGAGGATATAGGTTGCTAGTACCGGTGTCGGTTTCCGTAGGCACTGAATCCCCCAGTCGGGTGTCGTCAGCCGAGGCTGTCCGCGAGGTATCCACCCCATCTGTGACTTCTGGATCTCTCCTTACCCGTGCGCAAGATTTGCCCTCTGTTCCGCACGGATACATACGCGTCTTATTGCTCTTGATCCAAATCATGTATGTAAGCTTCTATATCGCCGCCCTCGCGCGCATATCGGGAATGGAAGATGTGATGGAACAAATATTCCGTCTTCCCGGCTGGATCGCTGTGGCGGCGATCGTGTCAGCGGCCATTGGCATTCCGGTGCGGCTGTACTTGCTGTCGGCGATCTCCTTCAATGTGAAGGATGTCGGCCGCAAGTTCCACCGCATTTTCGTACCAATCTTCCTTCTCGATGCATTTTGGGCCCTGGCCCCCTTCTTCCTCATTCGACAGATCGGCTGGGGGCTGGCACTGGCTGCCACGGCGGCGCTCCTCTATGTCCCTTTTGCCCAGCGGACTCTGATCCTGATGCGCGATCGGCCGCATCGGGAGAGTTGAGTCGCGGCAATGGCTTGTTCTCAGCGGTCGGCCGGGTGAAAACCCAGACGTCGCTTATCAGATAGTTGAAAAAAGCGCAGCTCAAAACGGCCAGCATGTTTCCCAAAATCAGGTCCATCCTCAGTTTGCCCACGAGCACGCGCATCAGTCCGACATTACCCAGCAATGAAATGGCCGCATTGCTGACATGAAAGCGGAAGAGACGCGACCCCAGATTTCGGTCCCCCCTATCCTGCCAGGTAAAACGCCTGTGCCAGTAGAAGTTATGCAGGACTGCTGTCTCGACTCCGCAGATGGTAGCCACAAGATAATGCGTTCCAAGGCGGGAAAGTCCGGCGAGCACTAGGAGCTGAACCCCCATCCCGATCACTCCCACGAGAGAAAACTTGACGATGCGCACCGGCCCGACTTTCGCGGTAGCCATCATTTGTGCTGCAACTCGGATATTCCGGAATCAGACGGCCTGGCTGGTTTGCGCGAAGTCCCTGGGGCCGCAGCTAAGATTGGTTCCTCTTTATAGAGTTGACTGATATGTCTCACGGCAGCTACCAGAAACATCACTCCCATTCCCGCGATACCGATCGCACCCCCAAAATCGAAGAGTCGCCAATCGGTGCCGAACACCGTCACCGCTGGATTGTGAAACACAGCCAAATTTCCAGCGGCCAGCAACAAACGGAGTTCCGTGGGGCCAAATTTCGAATGCGACAAGTAAAATTTTCCGACTGTGTAGGTAGCCAGATAGGTTTCGATGGAAAGCATCAGGAAAGCGATGAGCAGGCCAATTGCGATGCTTGAGTGGATGCATCCAGAGAGCGCCAGTCCGCCCATCAGGAACAGCGCGGCGACGCTGTCGGCGATGTGATCCACGTAAAAGCCGTATCGCGGTCGCGGGCAGTTGCGGATTCGTGCCAAGGTGCCGTCGAGGCTGTCGCCGAGCCAGTTCAGCCCAAGACAGAGCATTCCCCAAAGCAGGGCCTGTCTGTGGCGGTGAGCCACCGCATAACACACCCCGGCAGAACACTGAGCCAGAAATCCCAGTATCGTTAGGTGATCAGAATGGATCCCTGCCGGAGCCCGTTCGGCCATCCAGATCAGCACCCTTCTCTCCACGGCCGCCACAAAACTCTGCTGCACCCGGGCCGCAACAGCAAAAGTCTGCGGCTCGATTTTGCCATGTACAATGACCTCGCTCATAAATAGCCCCCTTTTGCTTGCGCCACCTTGGGCTTAATAGGGGCGTTCCCGCAATGCTTCGGTAATCAATTGGCGAACAACGGCGCATCACCTCGTAAGACACTCAGCCCCAGTCACTTACTAGACAACCTCTCCAGTCAGGCTTCGTTTCTCGAAGGCTCGATTGAGGCGCTTCCACTTTCGAGGGAGACCTGGGGGGCGGGGGCGTGCGCCGATTTCCGATACCATAGTTGCTCGTGGCGGACTACATAGCAGCGCTTGATCAAGGCACGTCCAGCACCCGTTTCCTGATCTTTGACCGCGCAGGAAACACCGTCTCCAGCTCTCAAAAAGAGCACAAGCAGATATATCCTCGGCCCGGCTGGGTCGAACATGATCCCGATGAGATTTTGCGCAGCGCCCAATACGTGATCGCGGACGCCTTGGCGAAGGCTGGCCTTCTGGCTAGAGATATCGCCACCGTGGGGATTGCAAACCAGCGTGAAACAACGGTGCTCTGGAATCGCAAAACAGGTGCCGCGGTTCGCAATGCCCTTGTCTGGCAGGACACCAGGGTCGCCGATTATGTCACTGAACTGGCTAACATGGGCGGTCAACAGCGGTTTCGCAAGAAGACCGGGCTACCCCTGAGTACCTATTTCAGCGCATTGAAGGCGCGCTGGATACTCGAGAACGTCCCGGGTGTTCGCGAGCAGGCTGAAGCGGGCGATATCCTTTTCGGAACCATAGATACATTACTCCTGTGGCACCTGACCGGTGGCACTGATGGGGGAGTGCACGTCACCGACGTTACCAATGCAAGCCGGACGCAGCTTATGGACCTGCAATCGCTTGCGTGGGATAAGGACCTGCTGCGCGCATTTGGCGTACCCGCGCCCATGCTTCCGAGTATTCGATCCAGCGCGGAATTTTACGGCGTCGCCAAGCAGGGGCCACTGCGAGGGGTGCCGATCACCGGGATTCTCGGCGATCAACAAGCCGCACTTGTTGGACAAACTTGTTTCCGGCCGGGTGAAGCCAAGAACACCTACGGGACGGGATGTTTCCTGCTGATGAATACAGGCAACGAACCTGTGTACTCCAATTGTGGCTTGCTCACAACCGTTGGCTACAAACTAGGTCCGCAGCCACCGGCATACGCCTTGGAAGGCAGCATTGCCATTACCGGTGCTCTGGTTCAGTGGTTGCGCGACAATCTGGGGCTGATTACCACAAGCTCGGAAATTGAGACCTTGGCAGCCACGGTTGCCGACAACGGCGGCGTATATTTCGTGCCTGCCTTCTCCGGCCTCTATGCTCCGTTTTGGAAGGACAGTGCAAGAGGCCTGATTATCGGGTTGACCCGATACGCCAACCAGGGGCATTTGGCACGGGCCGTCCTCGAAGCCACGGCCTTTCAGACACGCGACGTGGTCGAGGCCATCGAGAGTGATTCGAAAGTGCCGCTGTCTGATCTCCGGGTGGATGGCGGCATGGTAGGGAACTCGTTGCTCATGCAGTTTCAGGCCGACATTCTGCGTCGGCCGGTAATCAGGCCTCGCACTGCGGAAACGACAGCCCTCGGTGCCGCCTACGCTGCTGGCCTTGGAGCGGGATTCTTTCGGAATACCGATGACCTGCGACAACGCTGGTCCAGCGATCGCACCTGGACTTCGCAAATGGATGCGCACCAGAGCGACGAACTCTACCGTTTTTGGAGAAGGGCAGTTGCACGTTCATTCGACTGGATTGAATGACGCCCATTCCAACCAATGTTTGCGTGGCCATAGGAAGAGCGGGAGGCAAATGTGGCGGA
>JBPYDQ010000643.1:0-3423 GCA_051986135.1 Terriglobales bacterium
TCGAGCGTTGCCACCCTCTGCGTGAGATCTTCGGTTACGACCGGCGCCACGTAGCCTGCCGGAACCTTTTGCTCTTCGACGAGCACCAGCGATTGCGAGGTGTATTTCGGCGGGAACGCGTAAGAAATAAGAAAGCCGGCAATCGGTGCGAGGAGCGTCGGGATCAGGATGACCTTGAGACGGCGCCGCAGCATCGCCAGGTAATCGTCCATCGTGAGTTCACGGTTTTGAATCATCGCGCTTTCCGTTCTGCCAGCGTTGGCTGGCCAATCAAAATCGATCAATCCAGCCGCAGGGGTCTCGGTGTCCAATCAACACCGATGAGGGCCATCTGGCGGCCATAAGAATTGGGGCAGTGGCCTGTCGTGCAGTAACCGGACCCAAGGGCAAAACTGTTGTATTGGTAACTGATAAAGAGACCGAACTCGCGTCCTAACTGGCGACGCATGGCTCCGCTCGCATACCCAAACTGATAGCTCGAAGCGTTTCCGGCAATGGGTGCACTCGCCGTCAAAAGCCGCGAGCTCCGCGAGTAACCGCCCGCCAGGAGCATGTGCCACGTGCGGCTGATAGCACGATTGACACCTACGTGAACTGCGTCGGTGCTTGCGCCGCCGAACACGCCAGAACCCGCATTGATGAAATGCATGTAGGTAGCGTTAAAACTGGTGCGTTGGGAAACAGAGTAAGTGAGTAAAACCCGAGCTGACCCGCTCAGGAACCTGTCGCTTACCGTAAGCGGGATCGTGATGATGCCGGGCACGCTGAAAGCTATCGTCTCGTGGGTGTTGACCAGTTCCGGCCCGCCGCCCAAAACAAAATTCAGCTTGCCCGAGATGCGATGGGCAAACACGAGTTGCCCGACCTCGGCGTGGATGTGTCCGGCGGTTACGCCGGGAAAATGAAATTCCTCGTAGGCGAGCGACAGCCCGATCTGATCGCGCCGCGAAATCTGGTAGTCGTAGCCGAGCTGCGCACTGGTCTGGTTGCTGTTGAAATAACACTGGGTCCCCGGCGTGCAAAAAGGAGAAGAAGTGGAAACTTGTGGCGTGCCCAGGAAATCCGTTAGCCCGTAGCCTCCGGCCAGAACAACGGAACTCCGCGGACTTAGATATTGGGTCACGTCCGCAAGCGCCATGTTCCCGATGCGCGGCTGAAGGCCGATGGACCCGAAGAGGGTATTGCTGAACCCGGGCGTACCCAGGCTGCCAGTGATACCTCCACCCCCGAGCCCGCCCAAACCACCGCCGCCACTAAAGCCACCCTCACCGCCATAGGAATTGAGTGCGAAGGTCCCCTCGGGGAGGTAACTGAAGGTGTCTCGCAGGGCGAACTGACCTGTACGCCAAAGAAAGCGCTGCGTTGCAGACAGCGCTTGAATCAAGTAAATCGGGCTGCCCTGTCCCTGATAGTCAGCGAGTCCGGCAGTGTAATTCAGATCGAGGGGATGTACCTTCCACAGCTTCTCGAGCTCGACAGAACCCAGGGCCCGGGTCACTGACGCCGCTCGGCTAGAAGTGAAAATTCCCGGGAAGTTTGAATCGAGCCCCTGGCTGACCTCGGCCCGCGGAGCAAGATAACTGCGCTCGATGAAGACGCGCTCGAATTTCGGTTGGTCGAGCCCGGTGACTGGCGGGTTCTCGCTCAATTCAGTCGTGGTATCGATACCGGTCGCTGCTGGCACCGCGCCGGTCGCGTCCTGCGAGCTGGTATCCTGCGTTTGCGTGGGATCGGCTGGCGCACCACTGGTTTGCGCACCACTGGTTTGCCCACCGCTGGTTTGCCCACCGCCGCTTTGCGCGTTCACCCACACCGCCCCCCCGAGCAGCAGCGCGAGCACGATCTCGAATTTGATCATGAGACTTTTCCTGTACACATTAGGGAACGACAATGGTGTCTCCTGGCTTAAGCAAAATGTTCTGCGCGCTGTCCTGCCCCTTGACCAGCTTCTTGTAATTCACCGGCATCTTCTTTTGCGTGCCCTGCTCACTGCGAAGAACGTAGATTCCCTTGGTGCTGGCGAACTGTGTGAAGCCGGCGCTCGCCAGGGCCTGCAGCACAGTCATGTTTGGCGTCAAATACATGGCTCCCGGATGCATCACCTCGCCGGTGACATAGACGCGCTGGCTGTTCATCTGCGTGACCGCGACCGTGACCCTGGGGTCATCAATGTACTTCTTCAGTTTTTCCGTAAGCGACGAGCTGAGTTCCATGGGCGTCAAGCCGGCGGCCTTCACGTCGTTCAACAAGGGCAGCGAGATCATTCCGTCTGCCCGCACCGGAAGCGTCTCCGTCAGATCGGGCTCCTTCCAGACCGAGATGGCGAGTGTGTCGGTAGGGCCTATGACGTAGGAAGACCCAGCCTGAGATGCATGCATGGTTGTGGACGGAGCGGGGTCGGCGCCGCCTCCGGCGTGCGAAGGTGAACTCTGCGCTGCCCAGGCCGACAGGCTTGCCAGCGCGAACGTGGCGGCAATCATCGCGTGTTTCATGGTGTTTGGCTTCTCCCTTCCTCGAGTCATAGCGTGCCGTACCCCTCATAGCCGATTTGTTTGAGCTTATAGAGGAGGGCCTTGTAACTGATCTGTAATTCTTGGGCAGCCCGGCGGCGGTTCCAGCGCGTACGAGCCAGGACTTTTAATATCAGCTCTTTTTCCGCTTCGCGGGAAGCCGCACGCGCCGCTTCTTTCAGTGAAATCTTGGAGCCGTTTCCGCCGTTGTCCGGGCGCGCGAGCAGAGAGCGCAGGCCCCCCATCGCGACCGACTCGTCCCCTACGGCGGCGATGGCACGTGCAGCCGCTTCGAGTTCGCGCAAGTTTCCCGGCCAGGAGTGGTCGATGAAAAGTCGCCAGGTGGCGGAGCTCAGGGAGGGGACCTCGCGGTTGAAGATCGCACTGTAGCGCGAGAGAAAGAAATTGGTGAGCGAGGGAATATCCTCTTTGCGCTGACGGAGCGGTGGGATGCGGAGACATACCGCGCTCAGCCGGTAATACAAATCTTCGCGGAAGTTGCCGCTGCGCATCTCGCCCTCGAGTTCGCGCGAGCTCCCGCCGACCACACGGGCCGCCGGGCCCGGTTTCAAAAGCAGGGCAAACAGACTCTCCTGGCAATCCGGGCTCAAGTTGCCAATCTCATCGAGGTACAGGGTGGCGCCACTTGTCCCGAGATAGCTCGCCATCGCCTCCGGAGCGAGCTCGGAACACTTCAGTGGTTGAAATTCGCCTCGAGACTGGCTGGAGCTCATGTGAATCCGGTGGGCGATGGTTCGTTTGCCCGTGCCGGGTTCTCCGATGAGTAGAACCGGCACAGAACTGTGCGCCAATTCCGCGATCACAGCCTCTATGCCTTTCATAACGGGATTGACAGCCTCAGCAAAGGGGCCGTGTCTGTTGGTGTTTCGAGTCTCGGCTGGCAAATCGCGCC
>JBPYDQ010000644.1:0-4745 GCA_051986135.1 Terriglobales bacterium
ACCGATATTCCGAGGAATTCACCCCCCTTGCTGGTTGCGTTGTAGGTGCCCTACGACCCGCTTCCCGGATTAGGCCCCCACGTGGTGATTCCCCAGTCTATGTTGTCCAGAGTTTCCAAAATTGCTCCTCTCGATGACCGTCTTATTCCATGTCGTCGTCTGCTCCTTGCTGCCCTTGCGGTTTGCCGCGAGTTCCCCAGTCGCTTATGTTTGTCAGGAAATGCAGTCCAACGACATACGATTTTTCGCCAACGGCCTTGCAATACACTACTCGTGCCCTACCCCTCGCTTCGCCAGTAGGGGACTTCACTTCAACATCAGTGCCTGGCTCCCATGGTCGCTCGGTTGCCAGCCGTAGACTTTCTACAAAGGCCAGCTCGTCTAAGCGCGGATCATGCAGAGCAGAGATTCGGATCAGGAATCCCTCGGGAGTGGGCTGTCGTCTCCGGCCGTCGGGCAGCATGTGGCCTCTTTTTTAGGCACCGGCACGGGATTTTCTCGAAGACTTGCCGACGTGATGCTGGGACAAATTCATATGCGTCACAAGCGACGTACATCAAAGCTTCCCTTGCCCTAGTCTGTGTCGCGTGGTTACCTGCTCACGCGCTCACGCGCCAAATGACGAGGCACGGCGCATTACTGACAGTGCATAACGTCGCAGACTCGTTTACTCTCATCTTTGATCGTCAGCAATGTGGAAGTGGTTTCCGCGGATGGCCGTAGCCTGGGCATGCACCGCAAACCAAGAACGCACACACCGAGAAAATTCAGGGGGAGATTCACCTAGCAAACAACTGGATCATCGGACGTTTGGTCTAAGTGTCTGTTACAAAAGTACTTGTCCGAGTTCGTTTGTAATTTTTTGGCCGTCCGGTGGCTCAACCTTCTACTCTCCGGCCCCTCGGGAGATGGCGTGTATATTATATGAGTTAATGTACTACGATAGCCCCAACCATCCCGATGAATTGGCTCCCATCTGAACGAGGAGGAACTGTGGTTCGGTCGATGGAGGCCGAACATCGCCAAGTCTCCGGCTATGACGCTGCAACCTGCGAAAGAAATTTCTGCACGTCAAACGGCAGTCCTTGTCGGGGAACACCTATTGCCACTTTCTCCATCGCGAAATTCGCGGCAACTTTGAGAACACCGTCGGCGACCATCCCATCGTGTACCCAAGGTGCAAGCATTCCTAGCATTTGGAGCAGGAGCAAACGCAGCTAGAATCGAGAGCGAGGTTAGTAGTTCGCATAGAGCTGGAGGCGAGTGATCCGAGCGATGCGGGCGAAATCCTGATCGACAGTAAAAAGAACGGCGCGATGATCAAGGGCGATGGCAGCAACGAGGGTGTCGACGGTGGTGAGGGAGAATCCCTTGGCACGGCCGAGACGAAAGATTGCAGCTGCTTCTCGGTATGTGGAGAAGCCAAGAGGTTCGAGCATTTCCCACTGCGAAAGATGCTTCTCGATTTGATCGACGTCACGCTTCAGGCCTTGCAAGATCTCGGAGACGATGACGCCCGAGAGAGCAAAAGGTTCTGCATCGGCAATCATTCGACGTAATTCAGCTCCAGCCCGACTCGTTGAACGGCTGAAGAAGTCGACCCACACGGAGGTATCGACTAAGATCAAACGCGATTTCTCCGAGCCGCCTTATAGTCACCTTTCCAGATACCACTGCCCTGGTAGCGAAGAATGCTTTTGCGATCTTCCGAGCGGACGAGCAACTCCAAGGCTCTATCCACAATCTCGCGCTTCGTTTTCAGATGCGTGAGTCTTCGCGCCTTGCGGATCAAGTCTTCGTCAATGTTAATGTTGGTGCGAGCCATGCTGAGAATTGTACACCAATTTCAACGAAAGTGGTGTATCAGTGACACGGCAAACTCGCTGTCTAACTGGTTTACCGGGCCAGCAGCGATGACAACCAGCGTGCTGGACGCGGAGCCGGACCTCGGAACGCTGGCAACCTTGCCAGGAAACCGGCTGGAAGCCCTAAAAGGAAACAGAAAGGGGCAGCACAGCATTCGCGTTAACGACCCGTGGCGGATTTGCTTCGTTTGGCGCGAAGGGCATGCCTACCAAGTCGAAATTGTGGACTACCACCAGAAGGATGAGATGGCTAAGAAGCTGAAGCCGGTGCATCCCGGAGAAATTCTGAAAGAGGAATTTATGGCCCCTCTCGGCCTTAGCATGAACAAAATGGCGATGGACCTGCGCGTCCCGGCGACTCGGATCGCCGATATCGTCAACGAGAGGCGTGGGATTACTGCGGACACCGCACTGCGCTTCGCGCGTTACTTCAAGAACAGGCCGGCATTCTGAATGAATCTCCAAACCCGGTTACGATTTGGAAGTGGCGGAAGACAAGCTTGCCGACAAGGTTGCGCGTGACGTGCAACTGTTGGAAGTGGTGTCGGGTCGATAAGGAACGACGCCAAAAAGCCGACAACGAAATAAGCTGAGCGCGCCAGTCTCATCACTGGTTACTCTGGAAGTCGTTTGTACTCGGTGATGACGTGCCAAATCGTTTTGCCGTCCTCTGAGCCTTCGGAAACCAAGCGGAACGAAGATGGAGAAATGTCCACAAAGGAGTCCTTGAACGTCGCGGTTTTTCCATCAACTTTCTCGTCCCAGGAATTCACCAAATCCTTGCCGTCCCACTTGGCTGTTCCGCGCAGTTGGCAACCGTCGTTGTTCGCGCAGGTCAGAAGTCGATAGACATGAGCCGAATGATCCCACCAGAGGAGTCCGAGAAAAGTGAGACTTCCTGCGGAGCCCGTGGACTTGTAGTCTTCGATTAATGAATACCCTGGACCTGCGCGAAAAGTAGCGGTGCCTTTGCGCGTTTCCCCTTGATGAGACCTGCCAACTCCGAAGTTTTCGCTAACTTGCCAATTCCCGGAAAATGCGTCGAGGAGTTTCTGCATTTCCGGTACAGGCCGGAATTCGCCGCTTGCAGATTTCGGTCCGGTTGCATCAGGTTGCTGTGAGTGTCCGTGCCACACCCCGAGCAAGGCTATGAGCGCAGCCGTCGTCAGAATTCTGTTCATCGAAGCTGTCCCTCCTCATTTTGCGGGATGTGCCGGTTTGGCGGACCGTTCTCGCCCTCCGAACTTAGACGCAAGACTGCGAATTTCACCGGCTCGAGTTTGGCTGCATCGATCCCGATTAACAATCGGGAGAGTCAGCTCGTCTTGCTACCCGTTCCTTCTGCCACGGTCGACCAATTGCCTCCTTCGGCAGGTTTTGTGTCCTCCATGAACGAATAGGAGTTGGAGGACAGCTTCTTAATTGTGAGGCGGACCTTCATTGGTTTGCCGCCGAGCGTTCCGTCCCTCATCCATACCCAGCTACCGTCTTCCGCGGTCCCTTTCCAGAGCTCGGTTTTGCCGTTGCTGTCGAAGCTGGTATGGGTGAAGACTTTCTCCTGCGAATCGTATCCGATGACGGTCACCCCGGCTAGCTTGCCGCCGGAGTACGAATGCGCAACCAGAAAGAACCCCCCGGGCATCCATTCGAGGCTTTCAGTGGATTTGAATTTCTCTCCGCCCGGCCCAAACGGACTCGATTTCGTTGTTCCTTCCAGTGTCCACGTACCAACAAAGAAGTCCTGCTTCTTAAGCTCTGGGTTGGGGCTGGCACCCTCCCGGGCGGATTGCGCGACGACGAAGTTTGCGCCGAACACCGTGATGAGAAGAAATGCCGCTGAACTGAGTTTCATTGATCTACCCCTTCCTTACGGCTACGTAAACGGGCTCGGCCCGCACACCCTAGCCGTGGGTTGCTATGTGCACGATAACGTGCGTGATTAGCGTGACTGCACCAAGCAGAATTCCTGCAGCTACGGTTCTTCTCCTGCGCCAAAGCACGACTGCAGTAACAAGGAAAATCGTTTCTGGAATTCCAAGCAAAGCCAGCCATTGTGCCCATGCTCTCTGGCTCAACTGCCACTCGGGAAAAAGAACTGATGAGAGCCTTGAGAGACCGAAGAGACAAGCAGCCAGGACGCCAGCAGAAATGACCACTCCCGATGCCAAACCGGCCGCCTTTCTTGCCATGTCCTTCGGCGTCCGGTCTCCCTCTCTAGCAGCTTGCTTCGCGAGCCAGGCTCTCACTCCCCGTGGAACGGAGTGTTTGAAAATCGCTGTCAGGCTTCCCAGCGCCCAAAACACTGCGGCCCAATCGCTCTCGACAAAATCCAGTTCCCGGAGCATCGCATTGCCCCAGCATCGACTGTCTGGCGGCAAGTGTCGAACCGCCGCGTCCAACAGTTTCGAAGCCATTCTGCGAGCTCCTAACGTCAACTCTTCACCCCACCCAGAACTATGCGCGCCACTCGGCCCGAGCTACGTCTTACCACGTGCACTCGCGCGAACCGCAGACCATTCGGTGTAAGCCGGTAAAGGTGCCGAGGAGGCTTGCCAGGCTCTAAATTCTCCCAAGAGGTCTCGAGCAGCTCGCGTTCGGCAAGTCGCATAAGAATCGGATACAGAGTGCCCGACTTCAACCCAGTGTTTCGGCTGATGTCATATCCATATCTCCAGTCCTTTGGAGCTTCCAGAAAAGCATCGAGAACCTGTAGGGTTTGTGGCGAAAGTCTCAGCCGCAGTCTCATGCCGCAAAGTCTACATATATAGACTCAAACGGTCAACCTGTTTCTTTTCACATGGTTTAGGAAAGGGCAAAACTACACTGTCGTTGTGACGGGCACTTCGCGTGCAATCCAGCACGCAGCGCAAGTTACAGTCA
>JBPYDQ010000645.1:0-2769 GCA_051986135.1 Terriglobales bacterium
CTGCGCGGAGGATGGGGCTGGCCGCATCGTCCACCGGCGTAGTCTCGTCAAGCCAAGCCGCTCCGCCATCACGATACACGAAGGTGATCGACTCGTGAATGTAAACTGAGGCTCCTTCAGCAATGGCGGCGTTCACTAACATTCGCGCTCCGGCCGTGCGCAGGCGGTTGGTTTCATCCCATGTCTTGAGCCTGCCCAGTTTCATTAGGGAGCTGATTTTTGTGGTCAAGCGAACCACGGCGTCGCATCCCGCAATGGCGCGCCGCAGTGCGACCTCGTCGTAGAGATCCGCGTCGATGGCTTCCGCGCCCATTGCTCGCACCAGGTCTGTTTTATCTGCTCCGCGCGCGGTGGAGCGAACCTGATGTCCTGCGGCGACCAATTCCTTTACGCTTGGTCTGCCAATAACGCCCGTTCCGCCAGCAACAAAGATTCTCATGCATGCAGTCGCCACCGATTAGGATGCTGCACGTGCTCTTGAGTAACGTCTTCGGTATCGAAATCAGGCGATCGTTTGCCGCAGCATGCTTGAGGTCAGATTGAAACTGCGGCCCGAGCCAGACAGCAGCCGCGACCAGGCGCACCATGCCGACCTTCGCGCCAACTCCGTTGACGCCGCCGATTGCGACAAGGGACATTTGTATTTTCCTCTGTGTGAGTGGCTCGGCCCGGTCGATGCTTTGGCACATCGCCCAACATGAGGGGAACTTTCGATGTAGAGCAGCCCGGTGACTTCATCGGGGTGATCTGCCGTCCATATCAAAACCGGTAAAGCGCCCATGTCGTGAGCTGCGTGGATGACAGCTTTGCCCTTGCCAAAATCGAGTTCCCGTACAAGGGCCAAGCTTCATTGGCAAGGAAACCAAAAATTAGGTCAGCATCCGCCACAACGCGTCAAAGCCGACTTTGCAGTGCTTTGTCGCGTTTTTCGTATCTTGAACCATATAGTCTTCGGCGACTCCTGCCATCGTCTTTCCACCGCCCGCCAAATGTGAAAGAACTGCTTGTGCAATCCCCATCTTCCGGAAGATTCTTCACGGCCGCGAACGCCATCTCTCCTTTGAGTTCAAGATAAAGCTGGTTGAAAAGGTCCGCTTTGGTCTCGAAGTAGGTAAAGAGAGAACCGTTGGCAAGCCAGCCTCTTTAGCTATTGCCTGCTGTTGGCGTACTCAATCCTTGCGCACGATGAGGCGCGTCGCCGCTCCAGGATCGCGGTTCGCTTCTCGTCGCTCTTTGATCTGGCCACAGAACAATGACATTAATAGCCTTCCAGACAGTCAATTTTTAAGCCCTTCGGAAAAGCGCCAACTGCAGAATTTGCCGGGAATAAGCGCAGCAGATGATGGACGTCGGATCGTCCGCTCCCGCGCCGATCAGGACGAACGCGAACTCGCCAAACGAGGCGTGATTTCAGGATCCGCCTACGCCAGAATCAAAGATTGAATGGCCGTCGACGTGGTCTGGACATTTTGTGACTCTTCGAGGGCGGGACCGGCTATGCCCCCGCAAGCGAATGCAATGTAACGGTTCTTCCTCCGACTTCTTCTCCCGCATCTACTTGGTTACCGGGAAAACTTTCGCTTCCTCCCAAACCGGGGCTGCTTCTTTCGAGCGCAGAAAGACGAGGAAGGCCTTCGCATCCTTAGTGTCTTTCAGACTGTCCGAAAGGAAACCGGTGACATCCACGGGAGCGGAGGCGGCAGGCGGCAGCGGCCCGACAACATCGATGCCAGGGTTATTCATATCGCTTAAGTAAGGACCGAGGGCTATTTCGGTCTCACCCTTAGCGACCTGGTCTTGTACGACGGCGCCGGTTTTGACCCACTGAAGCTTCGGCTTGACCTGATCAGCGATGCCGAGTTTGTCGAGGAGGGCCTGGGTAATGCCCCCGACGCTTCCCTGAGCAGGGTCGACCGAGGCAATGGATTTGGAGTTGAGCAACGTTTTTTTCACTGCTGCCGGGGTGGAGATATCCGGCTTTGCCGCACCCTTCTTCACCGCGAGGGCCAAACGAACTCTCGCGACAACCGTGGCGCTCTTGGGGTCGATATTTCCGGTCTTGAGCACATCCGGGAACGGAGCGAAGAGTAGATCGACATCCAGCCCTTTTCCGGCCGCGACCTGCTGGCGTGAGGGAACACCGCCAGCGTAAGTCACCTTAATCTTCGTGCCCGACTTCATCTCATATTGCGAGATTAATTTGTCGAGAGGCTCCCTGATCGGGCCGGCTGCCAGGACGGCAAGTTGGCCCTGGGCTCTCACCTCCGCAGAAAGACCGAAGAAAAGCATGGCGATGGCGAAAAAGGAGAAGAGGTGTTTCAAGGTTCCTCCTTCAGGAAATTGGACGGCCCCTACTGCTCATTTGCCCCTTTCGATGGCATAGGTTTCGCAAAACGGGAGGCATCGATCTGCGCGTTGGCTTGAATCTCGGTCATATCGAATTCGGAGCGCCCATCGGTCCAGACGCTAGTCCACTTAAACGGTAGTTTCACACCGGCGACGTCGCGGTAATCCGAGTAGTCGATCTCTCTTGGATTTACGCCGATCACCGTGTTTGTGAACATCACGGCTCGCACAAGCAGACCGGAGTCCTTATCAAAGAACAATTTAACGCGCGAGCCGCGGGGCGCATTGCCCTGGACGACCAAAACGTTGCGATCGCCGAGCGTGATGGGCGGGAAATCTGCGCGCCAGCCGGTGAGGGATTGCTTAATTTTCGCTGGAAATGCCAGTTCGGCTTCGAGCGTGGCGGCATCCAGCTCACCCCCG
>JBPYDQ010000646.1:0-4050 GCA_051986135.1 Terriglobales bacterium
GGGATTGTGAGGGTGTAGGAACTGCCGCCGATGCAGACGATGTCGGCTGTTATGTTCGCTCCGCTCACCAGAGACACCGTGGCCGCCGGGTGGGTGCCACCCAAGGTGAACTGGTAGCCTCCCTCGACGGTATCGCCGGAATTGATCCATGGAGAGTGGTCAAAGTCCCGCAAGCCGTGCGACTTGTCCAACGACATCACGACCGTTCCGCCTGTAGTCCAATTATCAGGGAACACCGGATTGTCTGTCCCCCACCAATCGGTCCATCTTCGATAGTTGATCGCCGGGAAGAAGTAGGCATAGTTCCCGCCACCGACCACAATCGGATACCCGTAGTCCGTGGTGTCAGCCGGGTTCGGGAAGACACGAACAACGGTATTGGCCGACGTTTGTCCGAGCATGAACTTGTCTACAAAGGCAAGTATCGGTGCAGACTCGGCGGGCAGCGTCCCACAGTGCGCATGGTTGCCATCAATGTAAAAGCCAAACCTGTCGCCGATTCCAAGCGTGTCGTAGATCTTCTGCGTTGCCCGTGCCGAGATGTAGTTCGATCCATTCGAGAGGTAGTAGAACTCCGTATTTCCCGTCTCCAGCAGGGCCCTGGGCGCGATCATGGCCATCAACTCATGATGGTCCACCGGCAGCTTGTAGACATTGGGACCGGCGAACTGGAGCAACTGGCCCCCAAACCAGTCTAAGCTCTCGTCGTCTACATCCTCCACAGTCCCTTGGGCCTCGATCTCATGCGAGATACGGTACGACGGCGCGCCTCCGCCGCCGTTTTCCTGAGAAATGGTGAGAGCAATCCGCTCGTCAAACGCTCCGGCAAACAGCGCCATCTTCCCCGCAAAGGAGCATCCAGTGACTGCCAGGTGCTGCAAGTCGATGGGTAACGGGTTGACGGCCTGCTGGGCGGCGATCTCGATGCCATCAATGATCCGGCTCGCTCCCCAGGACCAGGCGGCGTAGACCCCGGAATTGCTCGTGCCAGTGCATGTTCCAGCGCACAGCTCAGGATAAAGCTGGTAGAACGGATCCGTTGTGTGCGCCTCGACTCCAAATGTAAGTCCGGCTACCTGGGTACTGACATAACCAACTGTTGCAATCGGCAGACCCGCAAAGACACTCGCTGGAAGACTGCCATAGTCGGGCTGCGCGGGTGGAGGAAACGTGATGGGCGGGCCACCGAAACTGAAAGAGTCAATCTCCATGGGGATCAATGCCGGAAACGGACCGCTCCCCATGCCCTGTGGAATAAAGACGCCCGACGTCAAAGTGAGCGTCTTCCCGTTCCTGGTAACGCTCACGACGAGTGAACCGGTGCTTGATCCTGATGCGGGCGGCGTATAGGTAGCCGTGACCGTGCAATCATGACAATCAGGTTTCGGGCCGATCTCATACTTTTCGACCGCAGCCATGATCTCGTTGCGCCGGCGCTCCCAGTCGTGGAACCCGTGCCGGCGGGATCCGTCCTGGAACTGGAACGGGTCTGGCAAAGGCCGGATGATCGGCAACTGAGCGAACGATGGAAAGTTAGGCGGCGGAAAGTTCGCACCGGTATTCTCAACGTTAAAGACCAAAGGCGTGGACGAATCGGCGAACGTCTTCTCGTTGTCCTGAGCGAATGCTACTAGTGCCGCAGCCGACAGAAACACCAGTAACATCGGCGAAAGAGATGCTTTGGCACGACTGGACTTGTAGAGGCGAAGAGAGTTCATGGTTTCCTCACTCTGGGGCACAAGGGAACTCCTTCCCAAGTAACCCGGTTAGGGACGAAACGCGCTCAGCGCGCCTCGCCAGGTTTAGTGAACCGTTGCCTCGGTGCAGGAGCTTGTTAACGTCGGGCCATTAGGGTTTGCCAACCCGGCGTTAGGTCAATTTAATTCGGGGCGCATACTATATTCAGCACATCTCTTTTGTCAAGAGCAATAGCTGTGAAATTTAGTAAATTACCTGAGGACTAACTAATGGATATTAGGGTTACTCCCATATCTCGAATTTTTCTCGGGACATTCTCTCTAGACGGATGCCCCGCCCGAATTCACCGATCTCACTTTGCGGAAAATTAGCGGCGGTTGATCCGGAGAGGAATGCCCCTGTGGCTCGGGGTTTGTCGTTTTTCTTTATTGCGTAGACTGGCAGCTTTTTTGACTACCAGGACGGCGAGCACGATTCGTACTCATGTAGTGCACTACATGAGTACGATTGAACTAAACCGCTGGGCGGTATGGGCTAGCGCAGCGGCGCTTCGCTTTACTCGGCAAGTGTGTTGACCTGAGCAGCGTGTGGTTTTAGTCGCTGTCAGGTTTTACACCGGGCAGGCGTTTTCGCAGGAACGCGATTTGTCCAGTGTGGTGAGCCTCGTGCTCGCAGACGTGAAACCACTTGCAGTAATTGTTCGTCGGGCCCCAAGGCCATTCTTTATCAACCGCCATAAGCCAAGAGTCATCGCGCTTACGGAATTCTGCCAAGGTCTTCGAGCGCGTTTCCTGGAGAATGTTCAGGTAGTAGTCGCGGTCGTGAGCTTTGATCGTTTTCCGACCTGCGTCCCCGAGATTCATCGCTGCGTCCCACTGCTGCTTCACCGACTCGGACCAGGTGCCCCATTTCTTGCCTTCAAAAGTATTGAGCTGGTAATAGGTTTCGGCTGCCGCGAGGTGAAGCATTAGGGCACCGATAGTGTTGGCGTTCGGATCGATAAGGTGATCTAAATCGGCCATGGTCAAGTTCTTCGTTGCACTGATCACGCCGTTAGCCTCGCGCATCCAGGTGAGCTCGGAAACGAAATTCCCCAGTTGTGGCGCGTATCCCGCTGTAGGCCCAAGCAGGTTCAGATTGGACTCACTCGCCTGGACGACTTCAGGCCGCAAAAGCGGCGCAAGAAGAGTTGATCCGGCGGTAAAAGCGGCTGACGCTAACAGAAAGCCTCGACGGCTGGAAACGTAATCGTTAGGATAGCTTTGGGTTGGGAAGTAGTTCTCTTCGTTCATAGCGATAGCCTTTGTATTTGACGTTGAATATTTTCGGTCAGGGTTTCCATCGCAAACCAGATCGCGGCGCGGCACTTGGGACATTGCCAACCTTTTGGAAACGTTGCGCCAGTAGTTTCAGTGTTAATAGTTTGCCCACATTGACAGTGAAACGGACACGAAAACTTCATCAACGATCCTTACTCCGGGTGTGACGCATCCGAGGGGCAAAGCACGAGAATCGCAACTAGCCATCTCATCATTTCACTTTGCCCCGGAGCTAAGCTGCATTCTCCTCCCAGTCTGGAGTTTACGCACTGGCACCAAGGTGCCAGATACCGAAGCCTGCTGTCGCGGGACTGTATCAAACATCGGGGCGGTACACTAAGGGCATCCGATATTCCACACAATGATCAGGTCATCATTTGGGAATCGAGGAAGCGCTGCTTCCAACGCTGCATTACCTCATGGATGTCGTGGATGGCGTTTTCCGTCCATGGCCGTTCCCGCGCGCAAAGCTGCGTCGATTCAACCCATGCAGGCGCTAAGGGCAGTTAAGGCGGCAAGCTCCATCACGCGCGCACGCCGTGGTTGCGAGGCGAGCAGGGAAACGGGATTGGCTCCTTCGCGATCCGGTAATGCATGACGTCAGTCATTTAGAAGTCTCGGCCCGACTTCTGGCGCGACTTTTCGCCGGTTCCACTCTTCAGCGGTAACCTCCCACAACTCGGCAGGAAACCGCCCGCTTACATAATTGTGTTCCATCTTCGCAATCACACGCATGCCTTGTTTTTCAGAGATGCGACGCGATGCTACATTGGGGATAGCCTTAGGGACGGGACACTCTGACCTTGCATTTCGAATTGCTTACATGAAGGCATTCCTAGCGATGCTGCCCGAGGTGTTCGAAGGTGAAATGGATTTGCAGCATTGTTCAATGGTCACGAACGCAGAAAAGGTCTAGTGCCTTTATGAGCCCTTCCCAACCATTTCGCCTATCGTAGTGCGGGCCGCTCATAGTGAAACGCGGCTCTCGCTACGGATACATCGTCGCCTAATTGATTAGCAAATTAGAGGAGAA
>JBPYDQ010000647.1:0-13022 GCA_051986135.1 Terriglobales bacterium
TAGGAAGAGCCCGCCTCATGGCCCCGCCGTAACCTCGCAATATTCGAAGCCTAGCTGCCCAGGTGCTCATAAAAGCGGCGATAGGGCTGCCAGCCGTCTTTCCATGGCTATGTTCTCTCCCCTCGAACAGATAACCCTGGCGGCGGACTTCTACCGGCTGTCGGGTGCATTCAGAACCGTACTCTCTGGCCATAGCCTGATCAGGTCTCCAGTTTGCTGGTTTCTTGACACCCCTCGGAGCGGCCTTTATTCTAGATGTTGCTCCCTGCAGACTTGGCGCTTTCAAGCGTGTTTCTGCTGCCTGCGCGGTAGCGAGGTGTGGGCGGCGGAGATGCCCATGTTCATCGACATTCAAGAATTGGAGCGGCATCCTCTCGATTTTCAGGAGGAAATCCGACCGAATGTCCTTGATTTGGGACCCGACGTTCGCCAGAATTCGGTTCTGACTGCCTCAGGACACGCCGATCTGATCGAGGAGCATCACGGCAAGCATCAGGTAATCAAGGACATACGAGTAAAGGGTGCTCTTAATACTCGTCTCGAGATCAGTTGTGCCCGGTGTTTGGAGCCGGTCGAGCAGGTGGTGACAAGCAGGTTCGATTTACTGTACCGTCCGCAGGGCATCGACGCCTGCTCTGAGGAACTATCGATCACCGATGTCGAAGCCGAGATCGGCTATTACCGAGGAGAGGGCTTAGAACTGGAAGATATCCTGCGGGAGCAGATACTTCTCGCCCTCCCATTAAAGACGATCTGTACCGACAACTGTCGGGGTTTGTGCCCGCATTGCGGCAAGAACCTGAATCGGGAGCAATGCTCTTGCGCCGAGCCGGTAGAAGACGCTCGCTGGGCGGCGTTGAAGGATATCCGTAAGAAACTGGAACACTAAGCCAGTCTTTGGTC
Organism: Terriglobales bacterium; assembly: GCA_051986135.1. Lineage (GTDB taxonomy): Bacteria > Acidobacteriota > Terriglobia > Terriglobales > Acidobacteriaceae > Gp1-AA122. The sequence goes on from JBPYDQ010000647.1 coordinate 904, forward strand.
TTCGGTGGTTGACTCGAAGTTGTTTGGAGCGCGCGGATGCTATCCAGACCTGGTGAGCCCAAGACCAAACACTAAGGAACAGGTCATGCCAAATCCAAAACGGCGCCACTCGAAAGCGCGCACCGGCAGCCGGCGCGCACACGACTCTCTGAAGGGCCATTCACTTTCTGAGTGCCCGAACTGTCACGAAAAAAAGATGCCGCACCGCGCCTGCCCCAAGTGCGGTTACTATAAAGGACGCGAGGTTCTGGACGTCGAGGAAGCCAGCTAGTCAGCTCTCTGCACTTCATGGCAAGCGTCATAGCGCTGGACGCGATGGGCTCGGACCGGGCACCGAAGCCTGAAATCGAAGGCGCCATCCAGGCGGCACGCCACTACGGCGTACGAATTGTGCTGGTCGGCCGCGAACCCCAGATTCGAGCGGAACTCGATCGCCATCGCAGCGTCTCGAATCTCCCGCTTGAAATCGTTCACGCCGGCGAAGTAATTTCCATGCACGACAAAGCGGCGCAGGCGGTGCGCGCCAAGCGCGACTCGTCGATGCGCGTTGGCTTACGCCTGGTTCGAGACGCGATTGCGTCGGGATTCGTCACCGCCGGAAATACCGGCGCGGCCATGGCAACGGCGAAGATGGTGATGGGCGCGCTGCCCGGAGTTGACCGCCCGGCGCTAGCGGCGGTATTCCCAACTGCCCTCGGCACGGCGGCGGTTCTTCTCGATGTGGGCGCCAACGTCGATTGTAAGCCTGAAAACCTTGAACAATTCGCTGTCATGGGGGAGATCTACTCGCGCAGCATCTTTGGTTTGCGTCGGCCCCGAGTCGGGCTGCTGTCGATCGGCGAGGAAGAAGGTAAGGGCAACGAACTGACCCGGCGAACCTTTCGTCTGCTTAAGGCATTGCCCATGAATTTCATTGGCAACGTGGAAGGACGAGACATATATAACGGTCAAGTTGATGTGATCGTGGCGGACGGCTTCGTCGGCAACATCGCGCTGAAGACTTCCGAGGGAGTGGCCACTCTGGTGCGGTACATTCTGAAAGAATCCCTGCGTTCGACGATCACCCGCCAGGTTGGATATCTGCTGTCACGCAGCGCCTTTGCCGATTTCAAAAAGCGTCTGGACTATTCCGAATACGGGGGGGCGCCGCTGCTGGGGCTCAAGGGTGTGTGCATTATCGGTCATGGATCTTCCAATGCCAATGCCATAAAAAACGCGATTCGGGTAGCCGCCGAATTTTCCGAGCGTAATATCAATGCCAAAATCGAAAGGGAGCTCGCGGCATTGCGCTCCCACGCCGCGGTATCTTCGTAGCGTAGAGTTATCGGGTTCGACAATCCGAATCACATGAATTCCAACTTGATAGCATTTCTGTTCCCCGGGCAAGGTTCGCAGGCTGTCGGAATGGGCAAGGAGCTGGGAGAGCGGTATCCCACGGCTCGCCGCGTGTTCGAAGAAGCCGACGAGGTACTAGGCTACAAGCTGTCCCAGGTCTGTTTTCAAGGCCCTGAAGAGAAGCTTCGCCTGACCGAGATCACGCAGCCCGCAATCCTCACCGTTTCGATCGCAGCATTTCGGGTGTTGCGTGAAAGTGGCACAGTACCTGACTTCGTCGCAGGACACAGTTTGGGTGAGTACTCGGCGCACGTAGCCGCAGGCACGATGAGTTTTGCCGACGCGGTGCGCACGGTGCGTAATCGTGGCAAGTATATGCAGGAGGCGGTCCCGGTCGGAATCGGCGCCATGGCTGCGATCCTGGGTATGGCATGGGAGAAGGTCGCTCAGGTCTGCCGAGAAGCCGCGCACGGCGAGGTGTGCGAAGTGGCAAACGTGAATTCTCCGGAACAGATCGTCATCGCCGGGCATGCGGGGGCTGTCGAACGCGCAAGCAAGCTGGCCGAAGAAGGTGGCGCAAAGAAGGCCAAGATTTTACCCGTGAGCGCGCCGTTCCATTGTTCGCTCATGAAACCCGCGCAGGATCGCCTGGCCGAAGACTTGAATGCTCTCACTGTTAATCCCTTATCTATTCCCGTGGTATCGAATGTGGATGCGCAGGTGGTGACCTCTGGCGAAGAGGCGCGTGATGCGCTGGTTCGGCAGGTAACCGGGTCAGTGAAGTGGGAGCAATCGGTCGGGCTACTTGTCTCCAGACAGGTCGAATCGTTCGTCGAGGTCGGGCCGGGCAAGGTTTTGTGGGGCCTGATGCGGCAGATTAATCGCACCCCCACCAGCCTGTACGTGGCCGACCAGTTGTCGCTCGACAAAACACTCGAGCACTTCGCCCAGGCCCAGAGATAACTGCTTCGGTCATGCCCATCAATTCTTTGCTTCCTGAATCGATGAGGGTTTTTCAGGGCAGGCGAATTTTACGAGCTGCAACGCAATTCGCTGGGTGAAAATGACATCGATTTGTCCGTCTTGTCCACGTACAGGTACGGGTGCTCGGAACGACCGTTCACCGTCACCTGCATGATTACCCCGGTGCCTTCTTTTGTGCCCAGGGCGCAGTCAACCGAGTGGCTCTTGACCAACCCCCATTCCCCTCCCGGGCCCCAGTCGCGATAAAAGTCGGAATAGGAATAATTAGTGTACTTGTTAGGATGCTGCTTCCAGTTCGGGTCGTGCATCCACACGCCGTAGGCGGATTCGTAATCCTTCTGCTCGAGGGCGGAAAAGAATTTGTCCACCACGCGCTCTTCCGGCCAGTAGCGGAATCTCCAAATCAACAGACCCAGGATCAAAATCCCCACCATGATGGCGGCAATGATTTTCTTGCGGCGCCGCTCACGGGCGAAATCTGGCTGGGCAGCATCGAGCAGGGTCATGACACTCTAAGGATAAGCGAAGCGGAGGATTTTGTAATTTTGTAATTTGTAACTGCGCAACTTAAGAGCGAATGAGAGAACAGGGGCAGTTTCGATGACCACATGGGTAAATTGTGCAATATTAGCCCTCTCACAGCGTTCTTTTGAAAAGCGGGACTGCGATGCCGAGCGTCAGAACCGCGAAAATGGCGAGGTAGAGCATGTCGGGCCAGATGGCCACCAGTCCCGCTTCTTTCAGCAACAATGATTTGAACCCGTGCACCGCATAGGTGAACGGGTCGCCTCGGGCAATTACCCGCAACCATAGCGGGAAGGCTTGGACCGGGTAAATCGACCCGCTAGGGAAGAACAGAAGCGTGTTGAGGATGCCAAACATGGCTCGCGGCACGAGCGGATCCTCGATTCGCACCATCAGCAGAAACATCATGGTATTGAATGCGAACGAGGTCAGAACAATCATGCTCAGAAGACCGAGCAAAGTGGGCACATCAAAAATCGTGCGTACGCCCGCCAGCAGCGATCCGATCACGGTAATCACGAATCCGGTCAGCACCGCCTTGATCGCGCCAGCCAGGTTCAAGCCGAACACCAGTTCGGCCTTCGTAATGGGCGTGACCAGGTAACCTTCATGAACTCCCCGGGCCTTATCGTCGATGTAAAGCATGCCGCCGCCGATCATGACGGAGACAAACATCGCCAGGGCGATCGAGCCGGGAAGCAGATACTTCATGTACTCGATGTAGGGATAGAGTTCGACGATATCGAGCGCAGTCTTTTCGAGGATTCTGGGTGACACGTCCGGCTGATTCAGGGCATCGGTCAGCTCGGTCATCTCTGACTCAAGCGTCGAACTCATGAAGTTATCGGAATTATCGACCAGGAGGGCGATGCGCGGGTGGTTCTCCTGATAGACGCGACGGGAATACTGGGGTGGGATGATGACTGCGCCCTGGATCTTGCCATTGCGCACGTCTTCCATGGCCTGCCTTTCGTTGTTGTACTCGACCGGCACAAAGGTGCGCATATTGGCGCGCACCGCATCGAAGGCCTGCTTGATTCGGATTGACTGAGTTCCCCGGTCCTGGTCCACAAAGCCCATTTTGGCGTCGCGAATCTTGCCGCCGAAGGCGTTACCCAGAACGAGGAGTTGCACCAATGGGAAGATCATGGACGCCAGCATAAGCGCGGGCGAACGGAAGAACTTGCGCATTTCGCGTTCGACAATGGCCATCATTCGATTCATGGCTGCAATCCTGGCCTTTGAGGCATGACGAATCCGTAAGCCTTCACCAGTTCGTCGCGCAATTGACGGCCGGTGTAGTGCACGAAGACATCATCGAGCGTGGTGTTTTGGACCGAGAGAGATTTGATTGCAACGCTGGCCTCGACGGCAGCCTCGACCAGTTCGGTAGTGGTGCGCGAACCGTCCCCGGTGAGGATGCGGAACATGCCTGCTCCTTCGGCTTGCACGGACGTCACGCCCGTCAGGGCGCGGAGGCGCTGCTCCCAGTCCGCTGGCGGACGGTCGAACTGCACCTCGATGACATTCGAGCCGGGCACGCTGGCCTTCAAGGCCGCCGGACGGTCGAGTGCGACCAGCTTGCCATGATCAACAATGGCAATGCGGTCGCACAGCCGGTCTGCTTCATCCATGTAGTGGGTGGTGATCAGGATTGTGAGCTGGCGGTGAGCTTTGATGTTGGTCAACATCTCCCATACTGCCACGCGGGAGACCGGGTCCAGACCGGTAGTCGGCTCATCCAGAAAGAAAATCCTGGGGTGGTGTACCAAGCCACGGGCTATTTCAAGTCTCCGCCGCATGCCGCCGGACAGGGTTTTGGTCTGCGCATCCCGCCACTTGGTCAAGTCCACCAGTTCCAGCAATTCGTTAATGGATTGTTCACGCTGCTTTGCCGGAACGTCGTAGAGCTTGGCATAAATGTTCAAGTTCTCTTCCACGGTCAGGTCCAGATCGCTGGTGAGCGCTTGAGGAATCACACCGATGGCGCGTCGCGCGGCATTTGGTTCTCTGGTGACATCGTGTCCCGCAATACGCGCGTATCCGGCGGTGATCGGGATCAGGGTGGTCATCATGCGAATCAGGGTGGATTTGCCGGCGCCGTTCGGGCCGAGCAAGCCGAAAATTTCTCCATCAGCCACTTTGAAGGACACCTCATCGACCGCGGTGAAGTCGCCGTATCGCTTGACAATCTTCTCGACTTCTATGGCTGGTAAATCCTGGACGGAGGCCTCGTTGCCACTCCGCGTTTTTAAATCCGACATCATTGCTTCACCACCGATGCGTTCTCATTGCCAGTTATGCCTTTCACTTGGGCCGGCGAAACCAGCACTTCGGCCGTCATGCCCGGCACATAGGCGCCCTTGGGATTATCCAGGCGAACTTTCAGCGCAATTGTTTTGATATCCCGCTTGCGCCGGCTCACGTCGCGCTGGGTCGCGAAATCAGCCTCCACCGCCTTAAAGAACACCTTGCCGGAAGCGAGCGTCCCGCCTGGCAGGCGGATGCGCAAGCTATCGCCCATGCCAATGTGGTCGGCCGCGGTCTCGGGAATCGCGGCGCGCACCCAGGTGTCCCCCAGGTCGACGATCGTGACGATCGGGGAACCCTGGCTGACGACCTCGCCCTCGCGCGCCGCGCGCACCGATACGGTGCCGGTTACGGGGGCATAGATCTTGGTATAGCCGAGCCGTACTTCCGCTTGCTTGAGCTGGGCCTCGGCATTTTCCAGCTGGGCACGGGTGGAGGCTACCGTGCTCCGCGCCGCGCTGGCCTGGTGGGTGCGGGCTAAGGCCGAATCAAGATCTGCCTGGGCGGCCCCCACTTGCTCCTCGAGCGCCTGTACGGTGGCTTGCTGCGCCTTAAGATTGGTCTCAGCCTGGACGCTCTCCTGCTCGGAGGCCACGCCCTGCCTGGCCAGTTCCATCAGACGACGGCTGTCGCTCTCGACCCGCTGCAAAGTCGCTTCCGCCTGGAGAAGCTGTGCCCGGGCCGATTCGAGCCGCGCCTGCGCATTTACCACGTCGCTCGAGGTTGATCCCTTGGTGGATCGCTCTGTGTATTCGGTCTCGGCCACTTTCGCTTGCAAACTCGAAATCATGGCGGCTGCAGCCCGCTCTTCCGCCTCCAACTCCGAGGGATCGAGGATGGCGATAAGGTCGCCGGCCTTTACCTGAGTGCCCTCATCGACCAGTAGTCGTTGAATACGTCCCGGAGTCTGGGGGCTGACGACCACCTGGTTGGAGTCGATGGTGCCAATCAACACCATGTCCTTGGTATGGTCGGTCGACACCCAGTAATAGCCCGCCGCGATCAGAGCGATCGTCGAGAGCAGAATCAGGAATTTATTACGTGCGTTCATTCGGCGTCTCCCCTGGCCGGCTGTTGGGGCCGAAACAGCGCTGCCGAGACGAAATCCAGAACCGCCGCACGGCGCTCGGACAGGCGTTCCGGCGTGAGCGGATCGAATCCGGCGGCGGCCTTCAGAATAGGTGCGCCGGTGAAATAGAAAACAACGAGAGCGACCATCGACGGTATGAACTGCAGAGGGTCTACCTGGCGGAATTCCCCCGACCCGATTCCCGCCCGAATGGCGTCGCTGAGGCCCTCGAACAGGGGGTGGAAATACTGCTTGGCAATTCTCCGGAAATGAATCGAGCCATGTCCCGCGCGCATTATCTCGCGCTGCGCCAAGTCGCGATTCAGGGGATGCGACGCTACGAAATCGAAATATTCGCCCAGGTAAGTGAGAATCTTCTGACGCGGCGGCAAACGCCGCTCCAGAACTCCGAGCATGTGGGCGGTTTGCTCTCCGAAGGCATGATCGAGCGCCGCCCCGTAGAGTCTTTCTTTGTCCGTGAAGTAATAGTAGAGCAGCGCCTTGTTGACCTTGGCGGCGCGGGCAATGGCATCGGTACGGGCGCCATCGATGCCGTACGCCGCAAATTCCTTTACCGCCGCATGGAGGATCGCCTTACGAGTTTCTTCGGGCTTGCCGCGCGTGCCTAAGCGGGATTTCGTGGCGGTGGCCATAACCGGGCCCTCCTCCTTAATTAACTGGTTAGTTATATAGTAGCATAAGTAAAGGCGATCGACCACAGGAGGTCGGGAAGGGTTCACCGATTCCCCTGTCCTCGAAACAGGCTTGGGTCCCGGACGGCAGCTTGTCCAAAGAATGATCGGGCCGGATGGGAGTTCTTGCTCGACATCATTATGTCGATTGATAGGCGACAATCAGAATTCCCCGAGGAGTAGAATGCCTGGCCCCGGGGAGGCGATATAACACCGGCCATCGTTCGCATATTCGCTGTCGATTGTGTCCCGATGATTCAGGCCGAATCAGTTCAGTGGCACGGCTCCCAGGGAAAATCGTATAGATCGAAGCTCTTGAAAACCGTGAAGAAGTTCGATAACTGATTCGCCCGCGGACAGACATTTCTGGGTTTCGACAGATATTCAATTTCAAAAACGGGTTTATGCGCCTTCCGAACGGGATCGAAGTAGTAGCATTCGCTGTACACCCAGCAGCTTTCGTCTATGTGAAATTCTTCGTAAGGCTCAAGCTGCTTGACTTGGAGAATATCGTAATTGAGGCCGGCGGCCAGACCGGCGACATGGACCATGTTGAGAAGGGTGGAATTGTACAGCAGTTGCGTTCGGGCGCTGATGTTGAAGCCGGTATCGTTATTGTAATTGTCCGTGATGTCGAAATAAACGGCGTCGAAGCCAGCGCGCTTCGCCTTCAGAATGCGGACGGCCATCATTCGATACAAAAAGTCGCGCTGGCCATGGTTGTTGTTCAGGTTGAACCAGCGGGTATCATGCGAGCCAAAATAGTCCTTGCCGAGCAGGCACCCTCCGCAGTGCCGATCGAAGACCTTGAATTTCCCGGCATCGGGCCGATAAGCTTCCCAGGCTCCGATCGAGATATAAGCAATGGCGCGCTTGCCGTGGGCGTGAACTCGTTTGACCGCATCGGTGTTTAGACTTCCCGGCTTGTAATTGGGACAGGCACCGTCATCGGCGTAGAGATCAATGGCGTACACCTTGGGCTCGACTATTTCTCCTAAGAATGATGGCCCGGAAACCTCGGTGTTGTAACCGCCGGTGGAACAGAATTGACCAGGCACTCCCTGTAGCTGGAACTGATGGCGGAGAGATCCGGTGGGATGCCAGCCTTTGAATTTCACTGGCGGCGGACAGCCGGGGCAAGCGGTGGCGGCACGGGCGTTTGTCGCAAGAGTGAGGAAGGAGAAGAGTGCGACCATTGCACGCGTCGTTAATTGTCCTGACTTCATTCGAAACTCCTTGCTGACCCCCGTCTAATCGTGGACAAAGTAGTCCCGCGACCATGAGCTTTCCACTGATCTGTCAGATCGGCCTCAGTAAGCTCTAGTTCCCCTGGTTGCTGGAGCCTCGACCAACAAAGCACCAGATCCTTTATTCAGGTTCCATCTGTTGCTATCAGGGCATTAAACGTTCCATATCCCCTAATCGTCGGGCTTGAGCGTTACAGGTTTTATACGCTTCGTGACGGGACCCACCAAGGCTGGATTGCTGTCCTACAGAATGGCAATAGAGTCTCTTGTGACCGCAATCCTCTGGGGATGCGATCCACTTTAGACGTTACCCTCGAGCTCGACTGAACGTACCAGGCGCTTTGCTTCGAAGGGCGCGTAGGTATCCGTGAGTCGAGAGGTAATTGCTTGAGTTTTAACCTATCCCTTTGCTTGACTTCCACTCTGCGCTTTCCTGCGAATGAAGGCGTAGTTCAATTGCGGCAGAGGATTGAAACTGGCTGCCCGAGAGCGGTACTCCTGGGCCTTGGCACTGTTCCCCATTCCTTGATAAGCCTCATACAGGCGGTATAGGTTACGCGGATCTTCGAAGTTCGCCCGCTCCAGTTCCCGAACTGCGCCGTCATAATTCTTAATAGCCAACGCGATCACGCCGGCCAATTCATGTGCCTGTTTGATCTGCGCGGGATTGCTCGAAGCCTCGGCGCCCTTCTGGAATTCTTCCGCCTCCGCCCTAGCCCTGGTGTAGTCCTTCCTGCCTACCGCGATCATCGTAAGATTGAAGTGATGAAGTCGCCTGGCGTTTTCCTTGATGTTCGGTGACAGACCGGAACCTTCCGTCAGCGCGAGAGAGCGATCAAAGGCCTTCTCGGCATCAGCGTACTTGCGAGCCTCTAGCAGGATATTACCCTTGGCTCCGAGGTCTGCCGCCATCGCCCCCTCGTCGTTTTTCTTTTGGGCAACCGTATATTGCTTGTCTATTTCTTGTACCGCTCTGTCGAACTTTCCGCTGTCGGCAGCGACCACAGCCATACCGAAGAGAGCCAGTCGAGTATCACCGTCGTTGCGCGCCTGATCTATGATCTGCTGTAATTCAGCGTTTGCCTCTTCCGGTTTGCCCAGATATGTAAGGTCGGCGGAAATTCCGAAGCGCGATGCCATGAAATGCGGGTCGACCGACAATGCCTTGCGATACTGTGCGATTGAGTCGTCGAATTTCCCCATCTTCAGCAGCAACTCGGCATAGGAGTCGTAGGGATTCGGATCGTTTGGAATAAGCTCGATGTATTTCTTGAACGCTTGCCCAGCGCTGGCGTAGTCGCCTTGCTGTCGGTAGGAGTAGCCGAGGATGTTGTAGGCGGGGGAATAATCAGGAGCGATTTCGGCGGCTCTTTTACATTGCTCAATCGCCTGAGCGAACTCCTGCTGACCGAAGTAGTAGCCGCCCAGGCTGAAATGGGCGCGCTCATCGCCGGGATACTCGGTTACTAGTTTTTCGAGATATTCCTTCTGTTTTGCCACCTCCCCGTTTGCTCCGGCCTGGTTGGCGAGAATGAGGAGTTTCTCTCCTTCAGAAGCTTTGTCCGCCAGGTTCACAGCCTTCTGCTGGTGCTCGAAAAATTCCTTGGCGGTCGGGGAAGCGTTCGACCTCGCCAATTCTGCGCCGGCAAACTCCGGATCGAGCATGAGCGCACGATCGAAGTGTGCGAGCGAGTCTTGCGCAAGAAGCTTTTCCGCCAGGGCTCGCCCTTCGAGATATTCGCTCTTGGCTTCTTCGGATTTCGTTGTAATAGGAATCTTTCCGCCCGCAGACGAAGCATTGGCGGAAGACGGATCCTTCGTCTGGTTGCACGCGCTTGAGGCCGCCAGAGACAACCCAACAACAGCGGCCAATAGGTAATTGCTGGAAGCATTCGCTCGCATGGAATTCCTCCTCGCATCTGATCGATACCATGCCGGTCAGCTCTTACATCCCGAACCAGCCCGTTCGTTGGGCTGCTCGCCTTCGAACTTCGCCATGATGGGGCCGATCGACAGTGGCAGTGAATATAGACGCTAAGGGCGTAGACGAGTCGACCGCGACTCGGATAGCAATCCGAACGCAGGCACAACAAAACATGGAGGTCTTGCGAGTGTTGGAGGGTATCGGTCGGATGTCGACCTCACCAAAGACGCGAGGCCTGTGCAACTATCGTAACTGGCCACTTGAACGCTTTCCCGCTTTGTCTCATCCAGAAGACGGCGGAACCGAGTAAACGGGGAAATTAAGATTCAGAAATAATTCTGAAACCGAGACCCGTGGAACCTCCGGCAGTATACTGCTGTCAACGCGAGGGCTTAGCTTGTCTGGTTGCCCGCACCAAAATGCAGCCAGGCGAAGGGAATCCCAAAACGAGCAGGCAGCGGAACCGAGACCGAGAGACTTCTAATTTGGCATGTTCATAGGTCGAATCAATTCCCGGAACCGCGGGTTTGATCGGAGGCTATCGAGTTTCAAATCCGCGCGAAAGTGGCGCTGAATGGCTCATGAATTTTCCTTGCCTTTTCAAGTCTGGCGAATGCCTCATCCTTGTCGCCAAGCACGCCTTGGAGGAGCGCCGGGTGGTAATCAAAATGCCGCCGATCGCTGCGGTTTTTTTAACTCCTCGAGTGGCGGGCTCGGCGTGTGCGATCAGATAGTCAGGTATAAACCTCTCGGTTGAAGGTTTTCTCGGGATCAGGCCTAAGGAATTGCTTTGGCCGCAGCCAGCATTTCGTCGGCCTTGGCGCGCAAGCGGATGTCTTCGGTAAAGTTTACCCAGCGCACGGTGCCGCTTCGATCCACGAGGAACTCAGCCGGACGGGAGATGTCGGTTCCACCCGGCCCGCCGCCAACATGCAGCACATCATAGCGGCGGATCGCCTCCGCCTTGGGGTCGGAAAGGAAAGTGAAGGTGTAGCCGGCTTTGCTCGACAGGCCCCTGGAGACCTCAGGCGTATCCACGCTGATGGCTACCGGCAGCACGCCGGCCGCCGCGAATCTCTGGAGGTTCTTCTGGATGCCTCGTAACTCGAGGTTGCAGAAGGGTCACCAGTAACCACGGTAGAAGACCAGAAGGACGGCTCTGGGCGCCACGGACGAGCCGGCAGACGGCGCGAGCAGCTGCGCGAGCGAAACCTGGTTCCCGCTGGCGTCGGTCAAAGTGAAGGCCGGCGCTTTCTGGCCAATCTTGGGCGCTCCTGAGGAAGCGGGCAGATCCCTGACGTGCACAAAAAGCCACACTGAACCTGCCATGAGCACCAAGGAAATCGCCCCCAGGATCGATCCCATGATCCTGCCACTGTAGACCTGACGCATTGTGAATGCGCGACTCAGCCCCACGGCAAAGGAAACCAACGTCAGCGCAGGCAGTACCAGTCCGGCCCAGGGAAGAATCCGATCGAATCCCTTCAGCGCATAGAGAGAAGGAACGCTGCTGAGAACAGTAAGCAACAGCAATGCTGTTCCTGCCCACAAAGCCCTGTTCGGGAGGCGCTGGCTGAGGGCTGGCATCGGTTGGTTCATTCTTCGACCTTGAAACCCGGCGATTCTAGCACGTCGAATCGAATCGGCAAGGGAATGAATTCCGATGCTTCCGATGGCAAGCGCAACCTGTGTGTCGCTTAATGAGGGAACCCAGCTATGATTTCAGCGCCCTTCACGGTGATTCGAGCGTTTTACACGAGCCAGCCCCGCCCGCGATAGAAGGCACAAGCAGAACCTCGTCCCCGTCCTGGAAGGCATAGCTGTTGCCGCCCAGGAATCGCACATCTTCCTCGTTGACGTACACGTTGAGGAAGCGGCGCACCCGGCCGGCCTCGTCGCGGAGATGCGGCTTGAGCTCAGGGAACTGCTGGTCGAGGGCCGAGAACAGTTCGTCCAGATTGCGAGCTTCCGAATTGACAGATCCCACTCCGCCAGTGTGACGGCGCAGGGCGCTGGGAATTTGTACCGTGATA
>JBPYDQ010000648.1:0-4128 GCA_051986135.1 Terriglobales bacterium
GGCTGTGACGATGGACGAGGCCGCTACCCGGGCTGGTAATGAAGGTTTGGCAGTACTACCCATATTGCTCAACCGCCGTGCCGCAATCGAAGTCGAAGCCGGGCAGCCTGACAAGGCTAAGACCGACGCCGACCGTTCCCTCTCGCTCCTGCAAGCCTCGCTCGGCAGCGATGCATTCTCTGTGCACATCGGCGCAGCCCAAATGGCCCGAGGGCAAGCACTGCTGGCCCAAGGAGAACGCCAAGAAGCCCGGGGCGCCTTCCGCTTTGCCACCGAACATTTCGAGCAAACCCTCGGTCCCGATCACCGCGACACTCGTGCCGCGCGCCAGCTTGCCGGGCTGACTCAGTAAATTTTTCTCAGCCTGTCGTCTTTTCCTCTCTGCTTCCGATTTCCCCAGTAGAGCCCCATGTAAGTCGGGGCGCCGGGGAAGAAAATTCCCAAAAAATCGCCGCTTCGAGATCAACGTGTAAACACTTTTCAGGTCTTTGGCGGATCGGTCACGTGTCGTGTTTTGCCTGCCACTTCCGATTTCATGATTAGAAGGGAAGAACGTCAGAAGGCTCGACTTCTTTGCTTCGCACTTAAAGGAGCTGGACCTTAGCCAGCAATGGAGGATTTTATGTCGCACATCAACGTTCCTTTCCTAAAAACTTCTAAACTTCTGTGGCACATCTACACGGTCGTTCTCGTTCTGTCTCTAATGCTTCCAAAGCCAACCAGAGCACAGAATACGGGATACGGCACGGGGGCACTCGCCCAGAACACCAGCGGCTACTGGAATTCAGCGTTTGGATATGAAGCGCTATATGCCAATGAAGGGGGCATCGGCAACACGGGTAGCGGTTATCTAGCGCTTCATAGCAACGTGGATGGCAATAACAATACGGCTGTCGGAGCTAAAGCACTCTATAGCAATACCGGGAACTACAATACAGCGACCGGTTACGGAGCGCTCTACCTCAACAACAGTGGGGCCGCCAATGTGGCCGATGGTTTCAAGGCGCTTTTGAGTAACACGACGGGCTACAGCAATTTAGCCGACGGTTATGAAGCCCTGTACTCGAATTCGACGGGCAGCGCCAATACGGCCGTAGGTGCAGACGCCCTCCTTTACAACAACAGTGGTAACCTCAATACGGCGACCGGGGCTGACGCGCTTTACGTCAACATAGACGGTGTATACAACACGGGGTTCGGGGCTGGTGCGATTTACAGCAACGAACACGGCAGCTACAACACGGCGGTCGGAGCTGGCGCTCTTAACTCGGTCACAGCTCCCGCTCTTGACTATAAAACCGGTTCCTTCAACGTGGCCTTAGGCTTCTATGCCGGTTACAACCTGACCACCGGAAGTAACAATATCGATATTGGCAACAAAGGGGCTGCAGGCGACAACGACACTATCAAAATCGGAGTCCAGGGAACTCAGAGGGCCACCTATATCGCCGGCATTCAGGGAACAACTGTCGCTGGCGGCGTGGAGGTTGTTGTGGATGCATCGGGGCAGTTGGGTGTAAAAACTTCGTCGGCGCGCTTCAAGGAAGCAATCAAGCCGATGGACGACGCGAGTGAGGCGATTCTGGCCCTCAAGCCCGTGACCTTCCGCTATAAGAAGGAGCTTGACCCGCAAGGTATCCCGCAGTTTGGGCTGGTGGCGGAGCAGGTGGCGAAGGTAGATCCCGATCTGGTCGTTCGCGACGAGAAGGGACAAGTTTTTACCGTGCGGTACGAGGCGGTGAACGCGATGCTGCTCAATGAATTTCTGAAGGAGCATCAACGGGTTCAGGAGTTACAAACACGACTCGACGCCATGGCGGCACAAATGCACGAACAGGCTAGGCTCATTGAAGAAGTGAGCAACAAGCTGGAGACCAAACAATCTTCAACGGCACAGTTGGCTATGTATCAAGTAGTCCGTCCGGAATAACGATCAAAGCGTGCCGGGCACGTTCGTACACTCCCACGTAGCTATTCCACTTCCTCCGACGGCTGGGAACTAAAGACCGAAACCAGCCGCTTTTTTCTTTGTCCCGCTGCCGCAGGCAGATCCACCCCCGGAAATCAGGTGAGCCCGCCTCAGAAAATTCACGCCGAAACGCCCCTCTAGGTGAAAATGCACAGATGACGGACGGCCGTTTTAAAGTTCGAGGCTCGCATAAGAATCACTTCTGGGATTCGGGCAAATTTGAAATCTGGCCGCGCAACGGCAGCTCGAACGCTTCGGCACGATGTAGCTCGGTCCAGTCGAACATGATGTGCATCGCGAAACGAGTATTTGCCAAAAGATTTCTTCGTGATGAATGTGCCAAAAGGATTGCTTCATGCACGTAGCGAAGGAATGCTTGGCCAACCTGGATGGTCACTGAAAGATATGATCGAATTTGTATCGCATGAGATCCAGAGACCGTATACATTTACTGAATTCCCCCTCCGAGAAAATGTACACATGACCCGAAAGTTCATCGCGTACTATCGCGTAAGCACCGACAAACAAGGGATCTCTGGCTTAGGCCTTGAAGCGCAGCGCAAAGCTGTTACCGACTATTTGAATGGTGGCCGCTGGACATTGGTGGCCGAGCTGAATGAAGTCGAATCGGGCCGCAGAACGAATCGTCCGCAACTAAAGCAGACCCTGGCCTTGTGCCGCATTCATCGCGCTACGCTAATCATCGCGAAGCTCGACCGCCTGGCCCGCAATCTGCACTTTCTGACCCGCCTGATGAATGACGGCGTAGAGTTTTGTGTGCTGCGATATGCCCACCACGAACAAGCTGACGATCCATGTATTTTGACGAAGCGTGGTCAGATTAGATCCCGCCGACTCAATCTCGTTCGGAAGACCTGGCTGGTGGCAGCGCTCTTTCTGTCGCTGCCATCAGCTGCCGTGCGGGCCCAAACATCCATGACCGACTTCTTCCCCCAATCTGCTCTTGACTGGGCATTCTTCCGCTTCTGATCCCGCAATGTGCCCTGCGCCAACAGCTTGAGGAATAAATCATTCTCGTTGTCCATTGAATCGAACAATACCAACAGTCGTTCCATTCCGGATAAAGCAAGACTGCTAGACTTCGCGCATTGCGGCGTCCGCAGCTGTGGCCAGACCCGTCAGATATTTGAAGAAGTCAGCCGACTGGCCCATGAAGAGTCCCATAGCAGTCAGAAACTTGACGGCTCCCGTGGCTGCTCCCGTCGTCTTCGTCGGACGGATTACCGAACATACCGGCAGGTTGGTGTTGATGAAGGGGCATGGCTCAGCCATGATCAGGTTCGTCTGGAAGGTTTCCCCGCCAAACGGGGGAGAATTGAGGTCCGGGAAAGTCAATCCATTTGTGGGATCTGTCAAAGGTGCCAAAGGACGCGAACAGGCATTGCCCGCCTTGTCCGAAAAGGTTTGGAAATGCATGATCTCGACCGGTCCCATGCTGATGAGGAGTCGTAGCACTTCCACGTCTGTAGCTCTTTGTGCCAGCGCCGCACGCAAACTGCCGCCGCCTTGTTCCACAGTTGGGATATGGAAGGCCGCCGTGTTGGCAATGGCCTGAATGTGCTTGTCTGGGCGAAGGTCGTCGTCTGTCCTCGGGATGGCAGTGAACTGCCCGTTGTGCAGATCCGGGACTGCCTGTTGGAAGACGATGGGATTGACGTCGGGGTTATTCGTGCTGCTGCGATAGCGCGTCCACCAACTGGTGTCCACCGTGAGCTGCATCAGGTTGGTCAGCCGCAGCTTTCCGCTGGATCCAGTCGCCGCGCTGCCTGGCAGCATACGATATGGTTCCAGATCAACGGCAGCGGCTCCCCTCGAGACCAAGTATGCATTTATAAAATTCTGGTGGCTTATCTCGTCGTCGGTGATGTCATGAATGTATTGGGGGATATTGGGATCGATTCTCTTCAGTTTTTTGGTGTAAATTGGACTGCCGCTTCCTCCCGCCTCTTCGCTGTCCTGGATTCCTCCCAATTCGTTGTATTGGGTGTAAAAGTCAGCTTCGAGGGCTTCTCCAGCAGCCAGGAACTGCAGGATGGCAATATCGCCTGCATTGAGGCCAGGCTGTTGTGCATACGCCTTGGTGCCGCGTACGAGCAAGCCGGTTCCTACTGCCCCGGCGGCTGCTAATCCTGTTTTCA
>JBPYDQ010000649.1:0-4570 GCA_051986135.1 Terriglobales bacterium
TGCGCAACGGCCCCTTCGGCCGCATCGCCTTCTCTCATTCGGATCTCGCCGGGGCTATGGATCACCGGAACGCTTATATGGAATCACATCGGGCTGTGGGACAACTTCTTGACAGGGTACTGACTTAATCTCAAATTCGTAAATACGGTGACATATAATTGGCAGCTGTTTAAGCGTTTGGACTCTGGCTAAGGCGCGGAACGAGCTTAAGCAGGCGATTTGTGCTCGACCGAAAACAGCCAAACGCCGCCTATGGCTTGGGAGTCGTGCTGTTGCAGCTGAACGAACCTGCAAGACGCTTCCAATTCGCTTCAGGCGCGAGCACTGGCCCCAAGCCGCCCAGACGTGGAAGCGGTTTAACAACATACAACGCGTCAACTTGGAGTGTTCCGATCAGCTGGCGAGCGTTGCACCCGAGGAACATATGTCGAACCTGATAATTTGCCGAATGACGCTGTGGGCGAGCCTTGTTGGGATTGCGTCTAGCTCTCTAGCTGCTTCGGCACCACCGGGCAGTGTCGAGTTGACCGAAAACTGGAGACTCGTTTCTGCCCGAAACGTCAGCGGCAACGGTGAAGCTCTTTCTCAGCCTGATTACAACGCAGCCGCTTGGTATGTGATAGCTCACATGCCGGCGACGGTTCTGGAAACACTTGCGGAAGATGGCGTTTACCCTGATCTCTACGAAGGGATGAACCTGCTCAAAAATGTTCCACAAGATCTCTATCTCCAGGATTGGTGGTACCGGACCACCTTTGTTGTGCCCAGCGGACAGCCAATAGTCCAATTAGATTTTCCTGGAATCAACTACCGTGCTGAGGTGTGGCTCAATGGTAAGTTGATTGCCGACAATCAACATGTGGTCGGAATGTACAGCGCGCATGAGCTTGATGTAACGCAATGGATCAAGCCGGGAGCCTTGAACGCGCTAGCCGTCAAAGTGACTCCAGAAAGGGCGATCCAGGATGTCAATGGGGTGGAACTGGCTGACAGCTGGTTCGACTGGATCAATTGGAAGTATCTCGGGTATTCAGGTCCACTCAAAGCCGGTACCCACGGAGTGTCGTTCGTTGCGGATCGCAATGCGGGGATCTGGAAGCCGGTCTTTCTGCGCCTATCCGGCCCGGTTATCGTAAGCCATCCACTTGTCAACACCGAACTGCCCCTGCCGCAAACCACAACGGCACGTTTGACTGTATACGCGGAGTTGCGCAACGTTTCGCATCAGACTGTAACCGGTGTATTGAAGGGCGTGATCTCGCGTGCCGGTAAAGTCTCCATAGAGATAGAGAAGAACGTCAGCCTAGCTGCTGGCGAGCGACGGGAGATTACCTTTACGCCGCAACAATATGCGCAACTGACAGTCGAGAATCCGGACCTGTGGTGGCCATACACGATGGGAAAACCGAACCTCTATGCGTTGCGCCTGGAGTTTTACGAAAAGGAGCAACTCTCCGACGTAGCGCACATCCGCTTCGGCATCCGCACCATCGTACAGAAGCGCGACAGTGATGAGGAGTTCCCCAGCGTTGGCAAAGGCGGCAACTTCTACCTTCAAATAAACGGCAAGGATTTTCTGGCTCGCGGCGCCGTTTACACACCAGACCTTCTTTATCGTTACGATAAGAACCGTGAAGCCACCGTGATCCGATACGTCAAAGACTTGGGCTTGAATATGCTGCGCTGGGAATCTAAGATCGCGAGCGAGCATATCGTGGAACTGGCCGATGCAGAAGGCGTGCCGCTAATGTTCGGCTGGATGTGTTGCAACCAGTGGGAGAAATGGGATCAGTGGAGCGAGGAAGATAAGCGGGTAGCTGCGGACAGCCTCACTTCGCAAATTCTAATGTTGCGGGCGCATGCAGCGGCCGTTCTATGGGCCAATGGGAGCGATGGCCTTCCGCCCCTCACTGTTCGCGGCGAGTACCACCGAATTCTGGCGGGTCTGCACTGGCAAGACGCCATCGTCGATACCGTCTCGTCTTTTGCGAAGGATGCACATGGCGAACGGGAGTGGGACGGCATTCACATGCAGGGCCCCTATAGTTGGCGGCCCCCCACTTACTGGTTTAGCGGCCGCTATGCCGCGACGCGAGGCGCCTGTGCCGAGCAGGGCGACAACGAACACATCCCACCGTATGAGAGTCTTAAGAAATTTATTCCCGCTCCCGCACTTTGGCCCATCAATGACACCTGGTATTTCCATGCAGGGTCGAATAAAGGTAATAATACCTTAATCAATATCCAACGCGTCGTTAATCGACGCTATGGTCCGTCGGCGAGCGCTGAAGAGTTTGCGAGGAAAGCACAACTGGCGCACTACGAGAACACACGTGCCCAATTTGAGGACTTCGCGGCCAATGGATGGGCCAATCACAAGATGTCACTCTACTGGATGCTCGATAGCCAGTGGCCTTCTTTCTTCGGTCATCTTTTCGACTACTATCTGAAGCCAGGCGGTGCTTATTACGGTGCAAAGAAGGGCCTACGCCCACTGTCGGTAGTCTTCGACTCATACGCGACTGGGGATCATACATACGGGAAGTTCACAGTTGTGAACCAGACGCCTCAGCAACGCGATGACCTGCAGGTACGCATTCGCATCTACGCCCTCGACGGCAAGGTGCACGCTGACCAAAGACTATCCGGTATCCGGGTAGCATCACGTAGTGCTGTCCACGTTCTTACGATTCCCCGGCTGAAGGATCTGAGCGCGGTCTACTTTGTGCGTTGCGAACTGCTCGACAAAGCCGGACACGCTCTGGTGGAGAATGTCTACTGGCAATCCGCAAAGGATGATGACCTGGGCGATCCGGCAAACGACAAAGCTTTCGATCTGACCCAGGCGAGTTGGGCGGATATGACCGATTTGAACAGGATGCAGCCCGTACCCCTGGAGTTGTCAGGCAATCAAGCCTGGGTACGCCACGAAGAACGCGTCACCATCCGCCTGAAGAATCCCACCGGCAGGATCGCCTTCTTCGAGCGTGCCGAGATCACCTCGAGTCCCCACGGCGACGAGATTCTTCCCATCGAATACGACGACAACTACGTCACGGTTTTCCCCGGCGAGACTGCCGAGATTCACGGAACAGTTCCACAGGCGAGTGCCGCGGCATGGATCAAGCTCGAAGGCTACAATACCCCTGAAGAAGCGGCGTCGATTCAGCCATCGAAATGAATAATGGACATCATGGAAAGACAGAACCGAGCAACCCGGCGAGATCCGGCCCTGACGTGCAACTCCAAAAGTGGATCGATCTGAGTGCTTCTTTGGCGGTCCAAGGTTCTAGTCCGCCAAAATCAGTTCAAATTTTGAGACTCAGTTTACGAAAAAATGACCAGTAGAACGGCGTGGTAAATGGTGCTTTGGATCGTTACACGCGACAAATCGAGCCTGCCGCAGCAGCTGCTTGATACCAGGTTCTTTATGGTCCCTTGCAAATCCCGCAGCGCCTGCTAACCCTTCAGATCTTCAGGAAAAGTTTCCGCCGGTACATCCAGAAAAGGACCAGCCAAAAGCTCAGCATGACTAAAAACCCGTACGCGATCGGCTGGAACGTCGGGTTGATCGCGTCGGATATCAGCCATCCCAGATGACGCTCGAGCGCTCCGCGGACGAATCCCTCCATCGTCCAACTCATCACGTAGATGGCAATCGAGTTCATGCCAACCACGATCAGCGGAAAGGACCACGCCCTCCATCCTTTGCATTCGATGAGCGCATAGAGTCCCGCCAGAATGAGAACCACCAGCCCCCCGCTATAGAGCGTATACGCCGATGTCCACACTCTCTTCACGATGGGACAAATCCCCGCCCATTGGCAAATCAGCCCGACCAGGACCAGGCCCCCGCCCGCAACTACGAGGCCACGCAGTTTCTCTTTTTTCGATTTGGGTGTCTTGAGCCATTCGCCCGTGAGAAGTCCGAGGATCATCGTCGCTAGAGTTGGAATAAAGCTGAGAGTGGACCATCCTCCTTCGTTAAATACGAATGGATGCTCACGCGGAAACAGATTTAGGAACCAGGTATCGAACGCCCACGAGAGATTCGAATTCTTGTTAAAGTGGGAGAGGAATCCTGTGTAGTTATGCTCCCAGTTCTGCGGCACTCCCACCCGCGAATAGTCGAAGTTAGACCCCGGCGCTGGATAAAGCACGAACGCCGCCCAGAAACAAATCAAAATCACCGCCGTCACCACAACTTGCGTTCGTACCTTTGTAAACCCCAGCAGGAAGAGAAAAACGTAGCCGAGCCCGATCTGGGTGAGTGTGTCTTCAAATGTCCAGTAAGTCTGGCCAAACTGCAATGAGCGTAGAAAAATTCCGAGAAGGATCAGCAGCAGCGCTCGCCACGCCGCATGCACAAGCATGTGGGCAAAGCTTTGCCCCTTCGCTTTCCGACTTGCGATCGAGAACGGGAGCGCAGCACCAACTAAGAAAGAGAATGCAGGTTGAATCAGGTCGTGCACCGAACATCCCTGCCACGGAACGTGATCGGTATTGAACGCAACTGCGCTCCAAAACCAGCTGTGCGCAAATGACTGCGCCACTTTGGGCAGTTGCGTGG